>JBBSDI010000005.1:0-30676 GCA_038249585.1 Lysobacterales bacterium
CGCGGCGTTGGTCGGACACACCGCCCGCCGCGCAAGTAACGATCAGCCGCCGGCCATCGCATCCCACGCCCACTTGCCGGCTGCCGCAGACATCGCGCTCAGTGCCGCGCCCCACGCGATGTCGATCAGCACGATGTTGACCGGCCAGTTCCGCAGCAGTGCGAGGTTGGTCAGCTCGTAGGTCGCGTAAGCGAAGAATCCGAACAGCGCGCCCTTGATCAACACGCCGGTCCATCCTTGCACGACGCCGTCCGGGGCGATCGCGAAATACAGCAATCCCAGCGGAAATATCAGGTAGAACACCGCTGCCGCCGGGAGCATGGGTTTGGCCGCCATCAGGTGCCCGATCCCTTGCTGATACAGCGGCTTGGCGATGACACCTAGCCAGACCAGGTCCACGACCACCATCACCACCAGTACGGCGAAGTAAGCGGCAATCATCGGAATCATCATCGTGTTTTTCCTGTGGTGGTGTGTAACGGGGTGAGGCTGCCCACCCGCCGTTTTTGCGGCGCGCAGGACGAGAGTTGTTCAATCCGTGCGCGAGAATCCGAACAGCGAGCGCAGCGGATGCGTGCGTCCTTCGATCAGCGCGCGCAGCAGGCCCGCGCCGAGCATGCTGTAGGTGATCCCGTTGCCGCCGTAGGCGAGCGCGAACAGCACGCGCGGTCCGTGCTGGCGATGCGGGCCGAAGAACGGCAGACCGTCGGTGGTTTCGGCGAAGGTGCCGGCCCATGCGAATGCGGGTCGCGCATCCAGTTTGGGGCGCAGGCGCGCAACCTTGCGCTGCAGGATTGCCGCCTTGCGATCCACCATGCGATCGCGGCGCGCGGGGACGTCCGTATCGTCGTCTTCGCCGCCGACCAGCAGACG
Organism: Lysobacterales bacterium; assembly: GCA_038249585.1. Lineage (GTDB taxonomy): Bacteria > Pseudomonadota > Gammaproteobacteria > Xanthomonadales > Ahniellaceae > UBA4656. The sequence goes on from JBBSDI010000005.1 coordinate 874, forward strand.
GCCGTCGCCAGTGGTTCGCAGATAGATGTACGGCCGGGCGGATTCCCACAGCAGGGTGCGGCTGAGCCAGCCCAACTCGGAACGCGGTATCGGGTCGCTCATGTAAGCGTAGCTGCTGCGGTTTTTTGCCACGCGCTGACGCAGCCAGCGTTGCGATTCGTAGCCGCTGGCGACGACTACATGGCCGGCGTCGATCGTGAGGCGCTCATTCGTGCTCAACAACACGCGGCGTCCGCGCGTCGCGATCGCGGTGACCTGCGTGCGATCGAATACCCGTCTCCCCTGTCGGTGCAGCCGCCAGAGCAGGCGCGAGGCGAGACGGTAGGGATCGACCCTTGCAGCGACCGAGCTCAGGATCGCAGCCGGGGCAACCAGATCGAATTCGTGCTTGAGTGCCGCACGCGGAAGCCAGCGCACCGGGAAGCCATGCTTCTGGCGCCACGCGAACTCTGCGGCGAGCACCGGGTGGTCGGCCCGATTGCTTGCGTAGTAGAGGCTGTCGCAGTTGTTGAAATCGACATCGCCCACGTCGTGGGCGACCGCGGCAAGCATCGGGATCGCTTCAAGGCATGCGCGATAGGCCAACAGCGCCGCGCGTGTGCCGTATCGTTTGGCCAGATCGATCGCATGGGTATCGATCTCGTACTGCAGCAGCGCGGTGCTGGCGGACGTACTGCCCCATCCCACGTCGCGCTGATCGAGCACCACGACATCGTGGCCGTGGGCGGCCAGTTCATTGCCGACCAATGCACCAGTGATGCCCGCGCCAACCACCGCCACGTCGCAGCGTACGTCGGATTGCAGACGCGGAAATGGGTGCATCAGGCCGTTCTTGATGGCCCAATAGGGATAGCCGCTCTTGAGGTCCATCATCAAAAAACCGGGTTGGCGCGTGAGGCCCGATGGCTGCCCGTATTGGACAGCCATCGGCAAGCCTGGATCAGCGTTGGACGCCGCTGCCCTGCTGGCTGTTCCACTCACGCTCGAAATATGCAGCGTCTTCGGCGGAACGCGGGTTCACCCCGAGCAGGATGCCGCCGTTGTCGATGCCTTCCTGGTAAACCTTGATCCGGTCCTCGGGAATGTTCCAGCCGACCAGTGCGCCAACCAGCCCGCCGCTGACCCCGCCAGCGCCCGCGCCTGCCAGTGCTGCCGCAATGGGGCCTGCGATCACCAGCCCGAGGCCGGGGATCGCCACCGATGTACCGACCGCGGCTACCGCTGCCACGATGGCACCCAAGGTGCTGCCGATTGCGCCGCCGACACCTGCGCCCTGTGCGGCTTTGCTGCCCAGATCGGTCGTTGTTTCGGAATCGTCCGCAAAGTGCGCCTTGCGGGTGGCATCGGACATCACCAGGTTGACGTCTTTCTTGTCATAGCCGCGCCCGGCGACGGAATCGTAGGCGCGTTCGGCGCTGCTGCGGTCATGAAACAGGCCAGTCACGATATTGGGCCTGGTGTTGCTCGAGTCGAGGTCGTGGCCAGCGACAATCGCTGCCCGGTCCTGCGTAGGGGTTGTATTCATGCACTTCTCCAGATGGGGCGCGCCTGCAAACGTGCAGGGCTCGCAAGCGGATGCTTGGCCTGCAGTTTCCGGAAACAGGCAACGCGTGTCGGTGCGCTGCGGTACGTTCAGCCGGGCGCGTCCCTCTGATTTTTTACAGCACATGCCCCGCCAGGCACGCGCGTTGCGTGGTTCGTCGCAAGCAATTGCGATGTGCGCGGCGCGCGCGTCTGGGCAGGAAGCAATTATGGAAACGTGCCTGTGCCGGTTTGCCCAGCGCGTCGTATTGCCCGCGACATTCCGAGATCATGCCGGTCCGCAATTGGCTTGCACTGCGTCGGGCGCGCTGCGTGCAACGCCAGCAAACCTGCTGGGGGCCAATCAACCCGTAGTGCTGGTCCGCCGGATGACGTAGCAGCCGACTCCGGCCGGATCGTCGATGCGCGCGATGCGGCCCACGCCGGGGGCCTTAAAGGCCGGCACGCACACGGTGCCGCCGAGCACCATCGCGCGCGCGCAGCAGGCGTCCACGTCGGGCACCGGTACGTAGACCGACCAGTGCGAGGGCATGTCGCCCCACTCCTTGGTCATCGGCATGATGCCGCCGTAGCGGGTGCCCTCGACGGCGAAATACAGATAGCGGAAACCCGACGCGGTGGACTCGCTGACATCCCAGCCCAGCAGCGCGCGGTAGAAGTCGCGCGCGCTGTCGCCATCGCGGGCGGCCAGTTCGACCCAGCCGATCGCGTGGTCCTCGAACATCACGAAGTCGCCGGCATCGCCGGGATTCGCCGCCTGCCACAAACTGGTCACCGCGCCCACCGGGTCGGTGAGCATCGCGCCGCGACCGAAGCCCGGCGCGTCGAACGGATCGAACAGCCGCTTTGCCCCCGCCGCTTCGGCGCGCGCAAGGCTTGCATCGACGTCGGCCACACCGAAGTAGACATTCCAGTAGCCGCGCGGCTCGCCCGGCGCCAGTCCGCGCAGCGCGCCGAGCGTGCCGTTGCCGTTGCGCAGGAACCAGTACGCTCCGCCGCCGCCAGCCGGGCCTGGCACGGCCTGCCAGCCGAACAGCTCGCGGTGGAAGGAAATCGAGCGCTCGGGGTCGGGGCTGACGAGTTCAAACCAGCACGGCGTGCCGGCGGGCGACAGGTGGATCGGCATGGCATGTCCCGCCCTGAAGTTGGCCGCGAATCTGCGCCAGCGGCCTCGCCGTCGCAAGTGCCGGCACCGGCTTGAGGGAATCGGCGATCGCACTGCGATATCCGGTCATCCCTGCACTGCGAGAATTCCCATGTTTCCCGTACAGCGCCAGCTTGCCGTGATCGTACTCAGCCTCGCCGCGACCCCGGCGATCGCCGCCACCCTCACCGTCAACTCGCTTGCCGACGACACCATCGTCGGCGACGGGCTGGTCACGCTGCGCGAGGCGATCGCGGCGGCGACCTTCGACCAGCAGACCGACCTCGGACACAACGGCGCTGGCGCCGACACCATCGTGATCGCGCTCAGCGGCACGATTGCTCCAGCGAGCCCGTTGCCAGCCATCAGCACCCCGATCGCGATCGTGGGCCCCGGCCGCGATGCGCTCACGCTCACCGCTGCCAGCCAGCCCGCCAGCGCGCAGCGCATGTTCTTCGTCGCAGGCGGCGAGCTGCACCTCGAAGGCCTGTCGCTGGTTGGCGGGATCGTGCGCGGCGGTGCTGGCGGCACCTGCCAGCAGCGCTCTGGCTGCGGCGGTGGAGGTGCCGGCCTCGGTGCGGTGGTGTTGGTCAACCACGGCGCGCTGTCGATCGCCGGCGCGGTGGTGCGCGGCGGTGCCGTCAGCGGTGGCGATGGCGGCTCGCGCAGCCTGCCGGCGGGCAACAACGGCGGCGGCGGCGGCGGCGGAATCGGTGGCGTTGGTGGTGCACCGGGCGCGCCGACCGCCGAATCCGGCGGCACCGGCGGCAGCGGAGCGCCGCTGTCCAGCCTGATCGCGCCGTCTGGTCAGACCGGGGCGCCGGGCGCCGGTGGCGGCGGTGGCAATCAGAACCTCGGCAGCGTGGTCGGCGGTGGCGGCGGCTTCGGCGGCGGTGGCGGCGGTGGCGGGCGCATCGCCGGACAGAATCCTGCGGGTGGCGTCGGTGGTTTTGGGGGCGGCGGCGGTGGCCGCGGCGCTACCGGTGCTGCCGATGGCCTGGGCGCCGCCGGCGGCACGTTCGGCGGCGCGGGAGGGCCCAGTAGCGGCGTCGGCAACGCCGGCGGTGGCGGCGGTGGCGCCGGCGGTCTCGGCGGCTGCGTGTTCGTGCGCGCAGGTCGCCTCGAAGTCGCCGACACCCGATTCGAGAACTGCCTCGCCGTGGGCGGCGCGGCAGGTAGCCACTTCGGCGGAAACCCGGGGCAATCTGGCCTGGGCAAGGGCGGCGCGCTGTTCCTGGCCGACGGCGTAGACGCGATCCTCGCCAACGTGCAGTTCGCCGGCAACGATGCGGGGGACTCGACCGGCAGCAGCTTCGTGCCCGGCGGACCGGCGGACACCGACGACGTGTTCGGCATCGCGCGCCGCGCGATGTTCGCCAGCGGCTTCGAATGAGTCGCGCGCGACGCTCAGGTTCCGCCGCGTCGCGCCGACCACCCGGCCAGCGTGCGCACGCTCGCCAGCAAGGCGACCAACTGCGAACCACGATGCTGCAAAAAATAGGCGCCGAATAAAACTGCGAGCAATCAGACCCGCACACGTTCCATCCAGAACCCGTGTGAGCCGGGTGTTACGATGTGCGCATGCTTGGTGACCCCAACCACGAGTCGACCGCCACCCTTCTGTCGCTCATTCACAGCGGTGACGAAAGGGCGCGCGAACGACTGATGGCGCGCTATTTGCCAGTACTGCGGCGATGGGCGCACGGGCGGCTGCCGCAATCGGCGCGCGATCTGAACGACACCAACGATCTGGTCCAGATCACCCTGATGTCGGCGATGAAGAACCTAGATAACTTTGAGTCCCGTCACGAGGGCGCACTGCTCGCCTATCTGCGAACGAGCCTGCTCAACGCCGTGCGCGGCGAACTGCGGCGTGTCGGTCGTCATGGAGTCAACGCGCCGTTGCCCGACGATGACGAGCTGCGGGAACATGCAGTGGCGACCCCACGACTCGATTCGGACCAATGGCTGGACTACGAAAGCGCATTGGCGAAACTGTCCGAACGCAAGCGCGAAGCCGTGTTGCTGCGCTTGGAGTTCGGCTTCAGCTACGCCGAGATTGCCGCCGCCATCGAGAGCCCGAGTGAAGCGGCGGCATCGATGATGGTGTCGCGGGCGTTGGTGGAATTGGCGCGGCACCTCGGGTGAGCACCGAGTCGAAAACCGCCGAGGAAATGGCACGGCGTATAGCCGATAGCGAGTCGATCGATCTAGGTGGACTCGGCGCCGAAGATGCCGCGCTCGCCAGTGGCCTGCGCAAGCTGGCCTCGCTGGCCCAGGCGATGCGCGTCGGCTCGGCTGCTGGTAGCAGCTGGGGTCACCTGCAACAACTGCAGCTGGCGGGACAGGGCGGCTTTGGCGAAGTGTTCCGCGCCTACGATCCAACGCTGGACCGCACGGTCGCTCTGAAGCTCAAGCGCGAGGACAGCGCCACCCTGCATAGCAGCGGACGCGATTTCGTTGCAGAAGCCAGACGCCTTGCGCGGGTGCGCCATCCGCATGTGCTGGCTGTGCATGGCGCGAGCTATCACGATGGACGCGCAGGATTGTGGGCCGACTGGATCGACGGCGAAACCTTGCGCGCACGACTGCAGCGCTCAGGGCCTGTGCACGGAAGCGAGCTGCTGCGCGTACTCGGCGAACTCGCCGACGCCTTGCAGGCAGTCCACGCCGCAGGATTGGTGCACGGAGATATCAAGGCCAGCAACGTCATGCTGGACACCGAACACCGCGTGGTGCTGATGGACTTTGGTGCTGGCTTCGAATCCGGTACCGAGGGCAACCAGATCAGCGCGGGCACGCCGCAATATCTGGCGCCGGAAGTCCTCAGCGGCATTGCAGGTACTGCTGCAGTCGATCTGTATGCCTATGGCGTACTGGCCCACCGGCTGGCGACTGGGATCTATCCGCACGAGGCGACTGTCGATGCAACGCTTGAACCGCGTGCGCTGCGGCAATTGATCGTGGACTTGCTGCAATCTGATCCCATCCAGCGACCCAGCGCAGAGCAGCTACGACACCGCCTGCGGCGCTTGGTCGGTGCGCCCGCACGGCGTCTACGCAATGGCCTGCTGGCGGCGATCGTCATTGGTCTGCTCGGTATCACGATTGCCGTGGCGATCGGCCTGCAACGGGAGTTTCTGCAGCGTCAGCAGGCCGAACGCGCCCGCGATGATGCCACCGCCACTGCGGCGTTTCTGACCGAGCTGCTGGCAGCGCCCGCGCCGGAGATTCAGGGCCGTGAGATCAGGGTCGTCGAGCTGCTTGACACCGCAGCACTGCGCACGCAGTCGCAGACTGGACTGTCTTTGCAAACACGCGCTCAGCTTCTGTTGACCATCGGTCGCAGCCAGCTTGCTCTCAACAAGGCTGGCATTGCTGCTGCAACGCTCAAGGACGCCCGTGCGCAGGTACAAGCCAACCAGTCGGTCGACGCGAGCACGGTGCTGGAGATCAATCTGGCCTTGGCGCGCGCGCATGAGCGCCTGTCGCAATACGATGAGGTCGAGACCGTGCTATCGGCGGTGACCGCCGACCCGCGCTGGGGTGATGATGCCGTTGGCGCAGCGCAAGTCGCAATTATTCGGTCCGGTTCCTTGCTTGCCCAAGGCAAGATCGATGAAGCAGGACATGCGCTTGAAACCGCATGGGCGCGCCAGAAAGACTTGCCACCGAAGGTGCGGCTTGCCGCATTGGTGCAGTACAGCCACCTGTCGTTCGCGCAGCGAAAGCTGGAGCGTACCGAGCAGACGGTGACTGAAGCGCTCGAGCTGATCAAATCCCGTCAGATGGGGTTTGGAGCCACCGAGTTTGAACTACGCAGCGTGCTGGGCAACGTCTACACCGAGATGGGTCGACTGACAGACGCCGAGAAGATCTACCGCGATCTGGTCACTTCGGTGAGCGAATCCTACGGTGAAAAATCCCCCATCAGCCTTTTGCCTTGGGTCAACGTCGCCATCGTGCTTAGCGTGCAGGGCCGCAACGTCGAGGCCGAAGCGCTCATCCGCGAACTGCTGCCGAAGGTGGAAGCATTGATCGGCGGCGAAAGCGTGACGGCCATCCAGCTGCGCTCCACGTTGGCCGCGAGTCTGGGCAGCACCGGACAAAGTCAGGCGGCACTGGCCGAACTCGATACGCTGATCGATCTCGATCAACGGGTCTTCGGTGCCCAGCATCCGCAGACACTGATCGACCGCTTCAATCGCATCGAGGCACTGAACAACGCCACGCAGCACGAACTGGCATTGCAGGATGGAACCGTTCTGCGGGTCTCCATGCTCGCCCGGTTTGGCGAAGGCCACCCATTTGTGCTGGAGACCGACGACGCGATCGGCTTCGCGCTCACGGCGCTGGGCCGTGCGGCCGAGGCCGAGCCCATGCACCGCCGCACGCTGGCGGAGAAAACGAAGGCATTGGGCGCCGATAGCCCCTTCACGCTGATCTCCAGCGAATACCTCGCGCGCGCGCTGATCGCGAACACACGCCATCAGCAAGCCGCAGAACTGTTGACTGCCTTGCTCAGCGACCGTGAGCGCGTACTTGGTGCCGCACACAGCAAGACCGAAGCGACCCGCAAACTGCTTGCCTCACTGCCACCACGTTGATGATGGCACTCGCGCAGCTACTCGAAACCATCACCGAACAGCGGCATCTCCAGGCAGTTGCCGTATTCGCTGGTGTCGCTCAGCCGCGTGCCATTGCCGATGAGCTGCTGCTCGCGGCGCGTTGCGGTCGCCGTGATCTGTTTACCGTCGAGTTCCGAGGTCGGTACGCTGACCTCGAAATCGATACTGCCGTTCTGGCCCGGCAACGCGTTGGCGATGGTCACCGATTTTTGGGCTAGCAGCTTGCGGCCCTCGCAGCGCTGACCGGCGAGCCGTCGATCACCGGAGTACAAGCTGATCAGGTACGCGCTGTTGCTGCTCTGCAGGGTGCCAAAGATGCGCACTATTGGCAACGTGGTGCTGCGCTCAGCTCGCGTGAGCTGCGGATAGTTGATGCCGCGATTGCCCGCTGGCGGCATGGCTGCGGCATCGTTGTCGTTGGCGTTGTACCCGAAGTTCGCAATATCAATCGGGGGAATGCTGGCGCCATCGCCGCCGTTGCGATAAGCCAGGTGCCGCAGCACGGCATTGCCATCGCCAGTTACGCGCACACCCGAGGCCAGGTTGTTCGCGGTCAGGTTGTCGCTTAACGTATTGTTGCTGCCTTCGATGAAGATGCCCACGCCGTTACCAGCAGACGCACACGGGCCAATCAGGCACAACGACGGCAGACCGATGCGGTTTCGCAGCACATCAAAGCCGCTGGCGTCCGTGGTCAGCCGGATCGCAGCCGAGCTGTTGAAGCTGATCAAATTATCGGCAATGGTGCCGCCACTGCCTGCGGCGTAGATTCCAATGGTGTTGCCCAAGCCGTTGCCGCCGGTGACGGTTGTGCCGATGTAGTTGTTGATCACCAAGCTTCGATCGGCATCCAGGATCAGGACACCAGCGCTGGGAATCAGACCACCACCGGTGGAATCGGCGAAGACATTGCGTTCGGAAGGGTCTGGCCCGCCGATCTGCACATCATCGGCATTCACCAGGATTCCGCCCTGGTTGGCCGGCAAGACGACGCTGCCGACCTGCCCGCCGAACTGGCTTCCGATGATCTGATGCTGCGCACCGCCCTGCAAGTACATCGCATAGGCGAACCCGCCGAACGCGACCGACTCGACGACAAGGGTTTGCGACGCGGCCACAGTGCTCGGTACGCGCAAGCCCCGATTCAACAGTCCGCTGACGGGGCGGATAGCAACACAGCGCACGCCGTCGTATCCGATCTCGGCGCCGTTGGCAACCGAGCCCGACTGGCTGGCTCCATCAACGACCAGCGACTCGGTGATGTCCGGCAATTCGCTCGACAGCTGGATTACCTTGGGACAGCCCGCGCCGCCGATATTGAACAGAATTCCGTTCAGGCCAGGCGTGGCATTGGCCTGGACGATCGCATCGCGCAACGAACCCGCACCGGAGTTGTTGGTGTTGGTCACGGTCAGGATGAAGAGCCCGCTGTTGAGGCTCTCATGCGCACCCCGGTCGATCGCGGTACCGACGCTGCGTGCCAGCCCCGCCACATCGACCGAACCGATTCCGAGCGGCACATTGTTGGATCCGGAATTCACCGCGGGCGAGGCACCTTGCAGGCGAAGATCGCCGTTGCCTGCGTTGATGAACTGCGGGTTCGCAGCGCTGCTGGCAATATCGATTACAGGCGTCGGCGTGGAACGCGAGGCGATCTGATTGTGGAACAAGGCGGGACCGACACCGGTTCCTCTGAGGTTCTGCCCGGAATGAAGGAAGAAAATATTGTTGTAGAAATCCGCCTGATCGATGTCGGTGTAACACACGCCATTGCCGCTGCCATTGGCCACCACGGTATTGTTCGCGACCAGCAGTCGCACGAAGGCGCCGGACGAGCTGTCGCCCAGCAACCCGATTGCGCACTCATTGGCCGCGATGCTGCGATTCCAGATCACATTATTCTTGGCGATCACCAACGAGATACCGTTGCCGGACTCTGCGCCGAAACGAATCTCGCCGTTGCCGCCACTGAAGCGATTGTTCGCGACCTCGATGCGCTGTTGGGTTTCCTCCACGGTGAACGGGTCAAATTGGATGTCGTTGGCGAAATCGAGGAAGTGAAACCCCTGCAGCAGCAGGTCGGCATTGGGCACGATATACAGCCGACGATTCGTGTTGGTGTTGCGCAGTACCGTGTTGGTTGCATTGATCTGCCGCGAAGCGCAGCCAGCGGTGTATCCGCCCATTATGCGCAGATCGCGATAGGTCTGGAAGCCCAGCGTATTGGTGGGCGTCAGTAGGTCGCTGTTGCTCAGGTTATATCAACCCTGCACGACCTTGACCACCACGCGATCGAACGGAATCGGCAACGGGACGCGGGCAACCGCGACCGCATCGACCAATTCGGCGACCGTATCCACGCAGATCTCGAAGTCATCGGCGCAGGCGTGGTTGCTTGCCAGCAATAGCACGAGAGCAAAGGACGATAGATGGCGCATGGCGATTCCCTGGATATCTGCTGAAGACTGGCTACTCCACGTTCACGAGCTCGAATTGATCTGCGAACACCGCTTCCTGGATCTCGTAGGCGCCAATATCGACGACCAGATCGTTGATGCGTGGCAGGCCGGAGAAGTCTTGGCCCAACAGCGTGTACACATTGGTGCCTGCATTGCGTAACGGCGAGCCGACCAGTAGCCGAAGATCGTCGTCGAGCAAATCGATAAACTGCGGATTGGCGAAGTTGATATTTCCAGACTGCATCAGCGGCGTGCCGACGATCGAGACATAGTTGTTGTTGCGTAGCTCAATGTTCGGGCTGTTGAGCGCGATATCGGCACCAGAATTCAAGGCGAATAAATTGTTGTAGAAAATCGCACTCGCCGTTCCACCGAAGCGCGCACCGCCGGTTTCGGCGGAGCAGGGGCCCGGCGGGCAGCCATTCCCGACAAACGTGTTGTTGCCAAAGGATGCACGCAAAGTGGTGGCGCTCTCTGCGTTGACAGTTGCAGAGAGTCCGCAGAATTGCTGCCCGCAGCGATTCAGCAGAAACACGTTGTTGAGCACGGTTGCTATCCCTTGTGTAAATATCGACATGCCACCTGCAAAGCTGGTGCTCTCATTGCGATCGAACAGCACACGGGTTACTAGAACTCTGCCATCGAATCCTCCTGCGCCACCGATCGACAGCCCTGCACCCGACTGGGATGTGAAGCCGTTTCTCAGCGTAAGGTTGCTGAGGGTCTGCTGGCCGCTACCGTTTCCACCGTTGATATTAAGTACCTGGCTTGTATTGGAGCCGGTCAACACCGTGTTTCCGGGCTGCAGGATCTGTTGGATGCAGGGTTGGCTCCCAACTGACACCCAACCGCCAGATACATTCAGCGCGAAGTTCTGCACGGTGTTGTAGGGGAATGCGAGGTTGCCGCCTAACCCCGTGTAGGTTCCGGCTTCGATTCTGACAGTGTCGGATTCGCCGTTGCTGGCGGCGGTCACCAAGGCCTGTCTCAGCGCATTGCTGGTGTTTACGCAGAAATTTGCGGCACGTGACTCAGCGGTGGGCGTCAGCGAACCGATGCCGACTATCAGTGCTGCGATTGATGCATGGACGCTGCGGGTTGTCACTCGGGTCGCCTGCTGGTGTGCGGTTGGTACCCTGCTTCAATGCGCAAGGGCGACTGAATCCAACATCCCGGCCGGGTTGGGCCTGCCCGGGGGCTCTATCCGGGCTATCGTCGTGAACGACTGTTGGATTCATGTGCCTGCCGGCATTGAATGGGGTATGGCTTAAAAAAACGCCGAGTCGGGTCCACTGGGCCGCGGCTGACGCATTGCAAAAGACACCCAACTCAGGCCTTGCAGCGAGCGTCAGCATGCGCATGTCTTCTCCAACCCAACCCAAGCCGATTCGGATCGCCCAGACTCAGGAGGCGTATATGAACCCGAAGTCGCTCTTGCTCGGGATCACCCGCGCGCTCGGTCTGTCTGCACTGTTGGTAGTTCCGTGGACTCACGCCGATGCCGCCAATTGCGTGTGGAATCCCGGCGTCGGCGCCTTCGATCTGCCGGCGAACTGGTCGGGCTGCGCGGACCTGCCAGGGCCCTCGACACGATCTCCGGGTGTCGGCGATGTGGCGCTGATCGCCAATGGCACCGCGCAGCTGTCCAACAGCGCCGTCACCGTCGCCGAACTTGAGTTGGGCAGCGGTGGCGTACTGGCGGTCGTGGGCGTAAGCCTGCCGACCGTGACCATCAACACTGCCTTGCGGTTGAGTGGCGGCGCCACCACGACGGTGCTTGGCACCAATCAGTTGCGCCTGATGCTGCCAGCAGGCGCCACCACGCAATTGCTGGCCTCTTCGACCTTGGGCAATGCCACGTTTCTGATCAACGCCGGAGCGATGAACGTTGGCTCGGCCACAGGCACGTCGCTGACGTTGACTGCAGCTGCCAGCCTCATCAATCAAGCCGGTGGCACGATCACCATGGCCGGCGGTGATTCGCGACTGTTTCTGACCGGTTCGAGTACGCTGCTCAATGAGCCCGGCGGAACGGTCAATGTTGTTGGCAACGCAGTACTGGGTAAGCCCGTAGCCGCCGGCTTCGGATTCGTGGTGGTTACCAATACCGGCAACTTCAATGTGACCGGCCCCGGTACGCTGACGCTGCCCAATGGCGGCGACGGTTCGGTGACACTGCGCCAGTACGGCCAGATGACCGTCAGCAATACGAGCGTCGTGTGCCCAAGCGCTCAGTGCGGCGTGCTGTTCGCGCGCGACAGCAACTTCCCCACCACGGAAAGCCGCATTCATCTCGCCAACGCGACCCTCGACCTCGGTGGGGCGAGCACCATTCTTACCGCCCCGGCGGGAACCATACTCTCCGGGACGGGAACCTTGAACGCGGCAATCAGTCTGACCGGCAGGCTTCAGCCTGGCGCGGTCGATGGCCCGCCCTACGGCACGTTGAGTGTTTCGGGCAACCTGCAGATCGGGTTGGACGGCAGGCTGGAGATCGATCTTGGCGGCACTGCGCTCGGAACCTACGATCGGGTGACCAGCAGTGCCGCGCTGAGCGTTGGGTCGCAATTCGCGGTCGATGGCGGCGGGGTCCTGGCGCTGAACCTGGCGCCAGGCTTTACGCCTGCGATGGGCGTTGCGGTGCCGGTGATCGGCTACAGCACTTTCGGGCTTGACCGCGGGTTCAACCTGATCGAGGCGAACTACGCGCTGAATTTCGCCACCCGCTTCGATGCCAACGCAATGTCGGTGTTTCCGGCGCCCCGCATCGCACTGATCGACACCAGCTTGATCGAGGGCAACAGTGGCGAGTCGGTCATGACTTTCGAGCTGCGCCTTTCGGAACCCAGCACACAGACGGTGACCGCAAGGCTGAACACCTCTATTTCAGGCACCGCTTTCACTGGCGAGTACTCGTCGTTTGCGCTCGACGGCAGCGCTTTCTTCAACCAACCCAATCCAGTCGTCACCTTCGCACCGGGGCAAACGCTGCGCACCGTGCGTACCAAGATCAGCGGCGACTTTCTGGCTGAAGCCGATGAAGATTTTCTGCTTGAACTTGGGCGCCCGAACTTGAGCAACGCTGCATTCGGCAACGGAATTCGCGGACACTTGTCCATGGTCGGCACCATACTTACCGACGATCTGCCCGCGGGTGCGCGCTACGTGCTGGCCGCGCAGCTAGCCAGCAGCGCAGGAGTTCGCCGCTACTCCAGCGGCGGCGTGTTCTTCGATACCTGGCCGACGGACTCCACCCAGCCTTCCCTGCCCAACACTGGAACCTGTTTTGCGCCCAACGGCGATGTGATGGTGACGCGCATTTACGGCCTGTTCGATGGGCCGATCTTGTTCAGCCGCAACGGCGCGGCCAGACTGCGAGCATTTGCAGGAGGGTCCGGTGTACGGTTCAACAACCACGAGTCCTGCGTGTTCACCAGCGCCGGCGATGTCTATATCGGGCAAGCAGGCAGCCTGCAGTCCACAGACGCGCAGGTACCGATCCTGAAGTTCAGCGCTACCGGCGTGCTGTTGGACAGGTTCGTCATCCCCACCGGGGATCGCGGCACCGACTGGATCGAGCTATCCAGCGATCAGTGCACGCTGTACTACACCTCGGAGGATGCCGTCGTACGGCGCTACAATCTGTGCACGCGGACGCCGTTGCCGGCATTGATCAGCAGCCTGGTGCCCCCGTGTTACGCGCTGCGTCTTCGCGCGAATGGCGAGCTGATGGTGGCGTGCAGAGACAATGTGTACCGAATTACGCCGGCGGGCGCGATTGCGCAGACCTATACCCGGCTGAGCCTGGGCGAGACCAACCTGAACGGAGTGTTCGCACTGAACCTCGATCCCGATGGGACATCGTTCTGGACCGCTGGGTTGTTGAGCGGCAACGTGTATCGCGTCGACGTGCAGAGCGGCGCGGTGCTTACGACATTCAATGGCGGCGCCAACGGTGTGGCCGGCCTCGCCATCTACGGAGAGCTGTCGGAATCTCTGCTGTTCCGCGATGGGTTCGAGGTCGGTCTGAATTTCGTCAAGTCGGCAGTGCTGATGCTGGAACCTGCTGACGATGCTGGTGCCACGTTTCCGAACTATCGCCCCTACGAGTTTATCAACGACGGCCGGCACGACTGACACGCCAATGAATTGCCTGACACTCAGACGCGCGGCGACGGCGAAATTGGAGGGCGGGTCCAGTCCAGGGGCCAGGATTCGATCCGGTCGTCCGCGCGCGATGGCGTCGATGTAGCGAGCAGTCGCGCCAGTAATCTGCCGGGTGTACCGGTTTGCGCATGCGTTAGCTGCAACCTGGCTGCATCGGCCGGCCTTCAAGGCCATCGGTATACACCGGATCGGCGAACTGCGCGGCGACATTCTGCCGGAATGATCTGGCGCACGGTGGGCTGGACGTTGTTGCGCAGGTTACGCGTGAAGAACACGACCGCCACTCCTGCGCTGGTGTCCATCCATGGAAACGTGCCGAAGGCGCCAGCGCTCGAGGCCACCACGGCGGTGCCGCTGCCGTCGAGGCGATGCGAGAACAGTTCGCGCAGCGTGATCGCGCGCTTGTCGGCCGGCGCGTCGACGATCAAGCTGCCGACCGCGGAGTCCCACGACAGCAGCCCGGCATCGACCAGTGAAGCGATCGCCGTGGCCGACACCCACTTGCTCGCCGATGCGATCGGGATGCGCGTGTTCGGGCCTGAGTTGCCGTAGTGGCTTTCCAGGATGGCTGCGCCATCCTTCACCACCACGATGCTCGCGCCCGGCAGCGGTACACCGGCCACCACTTGCTGGATCAGCGCGTCGACCGCGCCGAAGTCATGGGTGGACTGTGCGGCACAGGGCAGGCTGGCGACGACAAGCAGACAAAAGCCCAGTGCGCGCATGAGTTTTTCCGTTGACGATCGCTCGCACCAACGCAGCCGCGCCCGGATGGTTGACGCAGCATGCGGCGGTGCCTTGCTGCGTCGCTGCCCGGAGACAGCGTCGGGACTCAGTGCAGTGCACCGGCGGTTGCGGGAATTCCTTCAGCCTGCGTTCTGCGCTTCGGTCTCTCCTTTCAAGCGCCATTAGAACCAACGGAAACGGGCCACGATTCTCTGGCGCTGATTTGTCACATAGATGAAATCCCGAAGTCACTGAACCGACACGTGCGGCATCCACGATGCCCGCCGAACCCGGAGGGATTTCCCATGAAAATGAATCCACTTGCGCTGGCGTTGGCTGGCGCGATCGCCTGCGCTCCGGCGATCGTCACAGCCGCGCCCGCCCCGCAGTCGCAGTCGCAGTCTGCCACCACCGGCGCCAATGCCGATCCCGCCGCTGTGCGCCAACTGGAAGAGGTGGAGGTCACCGCGAACGTCTATCGCGACCGCACCGAGGCGACCGCACCGACCTTGAGCTACGACCTCGAATACTTTCAGCGTTTCGAGCCGCTGACGGTTGGTGACATGCTCAAGCGCGTGCCGAGCGTGGCCTTCCTGTCCGATGTGCTCGAGTACGATGGCGTGCGCCTGCGCGGCCTCGACCCGGGCTACACGCAGATCCTGATCAACGGCGAGCGCATCCCTGGCGCGGGCTTCGATCGCTCGTTCTTCGTCGACCGCATTCCCGCCGAGCTGGTCGAGCGGATCGAGATCGTGCGCTCGGCATCCGCCGACCGCAGCGGCGACGCGATCGCGGGCACGCTCAACATCGTACTGCGCGACGGCTACTCGCTGGATGGTGGCTACGTGCGGCTTGGCGGCCTGAACTACGACGATGGCGTGACTCGCGGCACCGGCGGCGTGGTGTGGGGTGGCGAGTTCGGCCCCGGCCGCATGCTGCTCGGCGCCAATGTGCAGGGTCGTCGCAACCCGAAAGACAAGTTCAGCCAGCGCTTCGACGAGCCGGGCGGTGAGCTGGACAACACCGAGGTGCAGACCGATGTGCGCAGCGGTACCGACTATTCGGCCAACGCCTCCTATATTCTGCCGATCGACGGCGGGCAGCTGGACTTCAGCGCTTTCTACGTGCGCACCGATCGTGTTCAGATAGAGGATTCGATCGAGTACCGCAGCGGCATCCAGACCGATCCCAACATCCTCACCCTGAATGAAAACGACGTCGACATCGAGACCCGCAACTGGAATGTCGAGGGCTCCTGGCGGCAGGAAGCGTACGGTGGCGACAACAAGCTGCGGCTCGGCTATGCGCGCTTCGACGATGAGCAGTTCGAGTTCGAGAACGAGATCGAGTTCCTGCGCGATACGAGGCCGTTCCCCGAGGACGATCGCTTCACCGGCGACCAGGATTTCACCGCCCTCGAGGATCGCGAGTTCAGCGCCGACTTCAGCCACGAGCGTGGCGACGAGTCGCTGCTGTGGAAGTTCGGCGTGCAGTACACCGCCAAGGCGCGCGACACGTCCCTCCTTACCGACCGCAACCGGATCACCATCCCGAATGCACCTGCACCGCGCCCGGTGATTCCGGGCGCCTTTGGTCCGTTCCTGCCGGTGCCCGGTGGCCTGAACAGCATCGAGGAGGACCGGATCGATCCCTTCGTCAAGGCCAGCGGCAGCGCCGGCGCGTTCGAGTGGGAAGCTGGCGTTCGCTACCAGTACACCGAGGTATCGATCGACGATGCGACTGTCGATGTTGCCGATGCGCGCAGCGAGCGCGACTACGGCGAGGTGCTGCCTTCAGCGCATCTGCGCTGGAACTTGAGCGATGCCGACCGCATCACCGCGTCGCTTGCGCGCACCATGCGGCGGCCGGGATTCGACCAGATCTCGCCGGCACTGCTGGAGGCCGAGTTCGGCGACAACGACCTGCTCGGCAACCCCGGCCTGGACCCGGAGAAGGCCTGGGGGCTCGACCTCGGCTACGAGCGCAAGCTCGGCCAGCGCGGCGTGTTCGGCGTGAACGTGTTTTATCGCGACATCAGCGACCTGATCGAGGTGGCCAGTACCGGAGTCGTGGGCAGCGAGGGTGCAGGCACGCTGGTGCTGCAGCCGCGCAACACCGGCGACGGCGAAGTGTGGGGCGTCGAGTTCGACCTCTCCACCCCGCTGTCGGCATTCGGACTCGACGACACCGGCGTGTTCGTGAATTACTCCTGGCTGGACAGCGAGATCGACGACGTGTTCGGCACGCGGCGGTTCAACGACCAGTCCGACTACGTCGCCAACATCGGCTTCATCCAGGACCTGCCGGTTTGGGGCGCCTCGTTCGGCGTGACCTGGCGCAAGCAGGGCGAGGCCTTCGGGCGCATCGTCGGTGAGGAAATCGTCACGACCTACGGCGCCGACGTGGAGGCCTTCATCGAGAAGCGCTTCGGCGAGCGTCTCGCGATCCGCCTGACCGGTTCCAACCTCAACAATGCGTCCAAGGACGAGGTGTTCGACAAGTTCAATACCATCGAAGACCAGATCGCGCGCGACTACGACGAGTACGAGCTGGAGACCGAGACCGGCGGCCCGGTGTTCCAGCTGGTGGCACGCTACACGTTCTGAGTCGATACTTCGCGCTTGACGGCGGCGCAGACCGGCAGGTCCGCGCCGCTTCCGTTTGTGCTTCCGGAGATCCCCCCATGCGCAGTGTTGGCGTCGTCCGCCTTGGTCTGTTTCTCGTGCTCGGTTTCGCGGCCGCGCCAGCGTTCGCCCAGCGCAACGCGATCTTCCTGCACCCCGACGGGATGGGCGCGAACACCTGGATGGGCGTGCGGCTGCTGGAGGCAGGTCCCGATGGGCGATTGGCCGCAGATGAGCTGCCATACGTCGCGGCGTACGTGGGACCGCTGTCGGATAGCGTGACGGCCAGTTCCAACGGCGGCGCGACCACCCACGCGTGGGGTCTGCGCGCGCAGGTGGAATCCTATGGCACGGTCGACGGCAAGGCGCCGGCCGCCGCGCGCTCCGGCTACGCCGGCAGCATCATGCGCGAGGCCCAGCACGCCGGCAAGGCAATCGGCATCGTCAACTCATCCAGCGTGACCGAGCCTGGCACCGGCGCGTTCCTCGCCTCGGCGGCCGATCGCGAAGACGAGGCCGAGATCGCCGCGCAGATTCTCACCGCCAAGCCCGAGGTCGCGCTCGGCGGCGGCGAGATGTTCTTCCTGCCCAAGGGCCAGCGCGGGCGCCACGGCGAGGGCGTACGCGGCGACGGACGCGATCTGGTCGAAGAGGCGCGCGCGTCAGGCTACACGGTCGTCTTCACGGCCGCAGAACTGGCCGCGCTGCCGACCGACACACGTTTCGTGCTCGGGCTCTTCGCCGCCGAGGAAACCTTCAACGAAGGCACCGAGGAGGGGTTGCGCAGCGCGCGCCTGCCCGTATTCCAGCCGCAGGCGCCGCGCTTCGACGCCATGATCGCTTTCGCCATCGCGCGGCTGTCGCAGGACGCCGATGGCTTCCTGCTGGTCGGCAACGAGGAGGCGACCGACAATTTCGGCGGCGAGAACAACGCCACTGCGGTGTTCGACGCCGGCGCCGGTGCCGACCGCGCGATTCGCGTCGCACTCGACTTCGCGCGGCGCCACGGCCAGACCACGGTGGTGCTGGCCTCCGACTCCGACTGCGGCGGTCTGCTGGTGACCGGCGACGACGTGATCGCCGGCCAGAGAGTAGCGCCGCGCGGTGAGAACGGGTCGCCGCAGGACGGCGGTCCGGACGGACTGCCGTTCCTCGCAGCCCCCGATCGTGCCGGAGTACGTCTGCCGTTCATCGCCACCTGGGCCTCGGCGAGCGATTCCAGCGGCGGCGTGATGGCACGCGGCTACGGTCCCGGCGCGGACCTGATCCGCGGCACCATCGATTCGATGGATATCTACCGCGCACTGTACCTCGGGCTGTTCGAGCGCCGCATCGATTAGGGCGCCTCGAACACCGCGCCCAAACGCGCCCCCGTTCGCACTGCGCGTGATTGCACGCGCAGGCACGCGTGCTATCGACAGCGCGAACAGCACGCACCGGAAAATCCTCGCACGGGTAGGCGCCTCGAGAGGCAGTCCGCTTTCGCCGTAAGGCTTGGACGTTGCGCGCAACTCACTGACGCCGTGGATCGTCAGATCGAGTACGGCGAGTATGCGTGCCGCGACCTTAGCGGCTAGGCGCTGAGCAGATTCGCATACGCCACCACCAACCGTTTGGTTCCCGCCTCGGCAAAATGCACCGTCACCACGGTGTGTGCACCAGCGCCCTCGTAGCCCGTCACCACGCCTTCGCCGAACTTCGCGTGGCTTACCTGCGCGCCGAGCTTGAACGGCAGCGAGTCGGCAGCGCCGCGCATACCGACGCCGCGCGATGCGAGGAAATCCTCCGCACTGCGCCCAAAGCTCGACGGCCGCGAGACCTGTACTTTCGGGCGCACCTCGCGCAGCACCGCACTCGGCAGTTCGCTCAGGAATCGCGATGGGCGGTTCCAGGTTTCCATGCCGTGCAGGCGGCGCGATTCGGCGTAGCACATTACGAGTTTGCGGCGTGCGCGGGTGATGCCGACGTAGGCCAGCCGGCGTTCTTCTTCGAGGCGTCCGGATTCGTCGAGCGATTTCTGGCTGGGGAAGAGACCGTCTTCCCAGCCGACCAGGAACACCAGCGGAAACTCGAGGCCCTTGGCGCTGTGCAAGGTCATCAGCTGCACGCAGTCTTCCCACGCCTCGCCTTCGGCCTCGCCCGCTTCGAGCACGGCCAGCGACAGGAATGCGGTCAGTTCGCTCAAGCCCGCGGCTTGATCGTCGCTGGTGAGTACGAAGCGGCTGGCGGCGTTGACCAGTTCTTCGAGATTCTCGACCTTCGCCTCGGCCAGGCCCTTGCTGTCGTTCTCGTAGAAAGCCTTGAGGCCGGAGCGTTCGATGGCCTCGGAGAAACGTTCGGCCAGCGCCAGTTCGCGGGTATTAAGATCCAGCGCGTCGATCAGGGCGATGAAACCGGACAGTGCGTTTTTGGTGCGCGCGGTGAGGGTGCCGGATTCGATCTCGGCCAGAGTCGCGCTCCACAGCGAGACATCGGTGGCGCGCGCGCGCTGGCGCAACTGGTCGAGGGTGCGATCGCCGATGCCGCGCGCGGGCTGGTTGACCGCGCGCTCGAACGCGGCATCGTCGTGGCGGAAGGCGACCAGGCGCAGGTACGCGAGGCTGTCTTTGACTTCCGCGCGCTCGAAGAAGCGCTGGCCGCCGTATACGCGGTAGCGGATCTCGTGCGTTAGCAGCTGTTCTTCGAACAGGCGCGACTGCGCATTGGATCGATACAGGATCGCGCAGTCGTCGGCGCGGCCGCCCTCGGCGATCCACTGGCGGATGCGCTCGATCACGAAGCGCGATTCGTCTTCGGCGTTGAAGGCCGCGTAGAGATCGATCGGCTCGCCATCGCCGGCTTCGGTGAACAGCACCTTGCCCAGCCGGGTCGGGTTGTTGGCGATCACCGCGTTGGCCGCGGCCAGGATCTGCCCGGTGGAGCGATAGTTCTGTTCCAGGCGCAAGGTGCCGGCGCTGGGAAAATCGCGCAGGAACTGCTGCACGTTCTCGACCTTGGCGCCGCGCCAGCCGTAGATGGCCTGGTCGTCGTCGCCGACCACGAACACCTTGGCCTGGGTGCCGGCCATCAGGCGGATCCACGCGTACTGGATCGTATTGGTGTCCTGGAACTCATCGACCAGGATGTGCTGGAAACGGCCGCGGTAGTGGGCCAGCAGCGCGTCGTTGCCGAGGAAGGTCTCGTGCATGCGCAGCAGCAACTCGGCGAAGTCGACCAGGCCGCCGCGCCGGCAGGCATCTTCGTAAGCGCTGTAGACATCGATCCAGGTGCGGGTGGCGGGGTTGTAGCCGGGATCGAGATCGCCCGGTCGCTTGCCCTCGTCCTTGGCGTTGTTGATGAACCACGTGCCCTGCCGCGGCGGAAAGCGCGCCTCATCCACGTTGAGCGCCTGGATGGTGCGTTTGACCAGCCGCTGCTGGTCGTCGCCGTCGAGGATCTGGAAGGTTTCCGGCAGTTTTGCTTCCTTCCAGTGCTGGCGCAGCAGCCGATGCGCGATGCCGTGGAAGGTGCCGACGGTGAGCCCGCGCGCATCGCGGCGCAGCAGCGACTCGGTGCGCTGGCGCATCTCGCCGGCGGCCTTGTTGGTGAAGGTCACCGCCAGCACGCCCCATGGCGACACGTGGTCGACCTCGGTCAGCCAGCCGATCCGATGGGTCAGTACGCGCGTCTTGCCGCTGCCGGCCCCGGCCAGCACCAGATAGTGGCCGGCGGTGGCGCAAACGGCCTCGCGCTGCGCGGGGTTGAGCGCATCGAGCAAATGGGAAACATCCATCGCCATATTGTAGCCGGCTGCGCGTGCGACAATTGCCCGCATGGCTGCCGTGCTGACACCGTTTTTCCATGCCGCTACCTGCAGCTGGACCTGGTTGCTGGAAGACCCGGACACGCATGCGGCAGCGATCGTCGATCCGGTGCTGGATTTCGATCCGAAGTCCGGGCGTATCGAGACGTTGCTGGCCGACGCGTTGATCGCGCACGTTCACGAGCGCAAGCTCACGGTGCAGTGGATCCTCGAGACGCACGCGCACGCGGATCATCTGAGTGCCGCGCAGTACCTCAAGCAGCAACTCGGTGGACAGGTCGCGATCGGTGCCGGCATCGTGGCGGTACAGGCGCACTTCGCGCAGGTGTTCGATCTGGGGCCGCAGTTCGCAGCCGACGGCCGCCAGTTCGATCGACGCCTTGTCGATGGACAGATACTGGAACTTGGCGGGCTGAGCGTGGCGGTGATTGGCACGCCCGGGCATACCCCGGACGGCGTGAGCTATCGGGTGGGTGATGCGGTATTGATCGGCGACACCCTGTTCGCGCCGGATGTGGGCACGGCACGCTGCGATTTTCCCGGCGGCGATGCGCGGCAGCTGTGGCAATCGATCCAGCGCCTGCTGGCGCTGCCGGCGGACACCCGGCTGTGCCTCGCACACGACTACCCGCCCGGCGGTCGCGTGCCGCGTTCGAGCGTGACCGTGCGCGAGATGCGCGCGCGCAACATGCATGTGGCGGGCAACGATGAGGCGGCATACGTGGCGCTGCGCACGGCGCGCGATCAGACGCTCGACGCCCCGCAGCTGCTGTATCCGGCGCTGCAGGTGAACATCCGCGCGGGGAATCTGCCGCCTGCGGAGGCCAACGGGACGGTATATCTGCGGATTCCCGTATTCGGGGGCTGGTAGATGCCAGGCGATGGACGCGCGCGCGGGAGCCGGTTTCGTCATCGATAGCCGCCATTGCCGTAGCGATCAGGGCAGGGCGGTTCGTTGCGGACAAATCCGACGGTTGCGCCGGATCGATGCCATTACGGGTTCTGCTGCCATTTCACGTATTCAGGACAGTGTCATGAATTTACGCTAATTTAACGCCTGGCCAAGCTGCAGCAATGGCCCGCAACCAACCATCCGTACATCCGTGGAGGAACTCCAATGAAGAAGAATTATCTGGCGCTGTGCGTCGTCGGCGCGCTGATGGTCTCGGCCGCGCCCGCGTTTGCAATCACCGACGAGGAAGGCAACGCCTCGCTGCAGTTCAGCTTCGTGCCACCGGGCGCCCGCGCGCTGGGCATGGGCGGTGCGTTCATCGGTCTGGCCGACGACGCCACCGCTGCCTACACCAACCCGGCCGGTCTGACCCAGCTGGTCAACAGCGAAATCTCGGCCGAGTACCGCAACGCGCGCTTCAGCACCGAGTTCATCGCCGGCGACCTGCCGCAGTACGATACCGCCAACAGTCGCGAGGACGGGCTGGCCTTCCTGTCCTACGTGATGCCGTTCGACAACTGGGCGATCGCGCTGTACCGCCACGAGTTCCTGCGCTACAGCACGGATTTCATCGGCGCCCAGGACAGCGACGCCCTGCGCAGCTTCGCCACCAACATCGACGTCAAGGGCGTGAACTACGGTCTCTCGGCCGCATTCCGCTTCAGCTCGCAGTTCTCCGCCGGGGTGGGTGTGGCCTTCTCGCAGTTCGACCTGGAGTCGGTCACCGAGCGCGTCAACAACGCCAACCAGTTCCAGGTCGCTGGCGCCTTCGGCGCGGCCTCGCGCGGCGACGACACCGACGTGATCTTCAACGTCGGCCTGCTGTGGAAGCCCTCCGACAAGCTGTCCATCGGTGCGGTGTACCGCGACGGCGGCAACTATGAATACACCGCTTTCGCCGCGCGCTATACCTCGCCCACCCAGCTCGTCGCCCTGCAGGGCTTCCCGAAGGAGGGTGTGTCGTTCGACGTGCCGCGCTCCTACGGCGTGGGCCTGAACTACAAGGTCACCGACAACTTCGGCATCAACTTCGACGTCGCGCGGATGCTGTACTCCGACCTCACGGAGGGCATCCAGTCGAGCCTGGTGGCCGACGGCCAGGCGGGCAATGCGGAAGTGGCGGGGCTCGGCATCGACGATGGCACCGAGATCCGTCTTGGCGCTGAGTACGTGTACACCGAGATGGCGAACCCGATCGTGCTCCGCGCCGGTCTGTGGCGCGATCCCAAGCACACTATCGGCTTCGAGGGCCCGGTGACGCCGATCAACCGCGCCAACGCGCAGATCTTCTCGACCGGCGAGGACGAGATGCACTACACGATCGGCCTCGGCATGGCGTTCGAGAAGTTCCAGGTCGACGTGGCGGCCGATTTCTCGAATCCCTATGACGTGTATTCGGTATCTGGCGTGTATCGCTTCTGAGCCACGGTCTGGGTTGTGCCAAAAGCCGCCGGGCAGCAATGCCCGGCGGCTTTTTCATGGCGCGTCAGGGGCTGCGATATCGCGATAGTCGATCGGGTGCGCGCCTTCGCTGCCTACGCGAAACCCGCCACCGATGCGAGCGGCCGTGACGCTGGCCGACGAGTCGCTGCCGACTTCGGCATCGCCGCCAATATTGTTCAGGTCAATCCGCTGAAAGGGTTCAGGTCTTCAGCGCATTCCGCGCGCGGACACGATCGATCGCCGATCCGGAGCCCGCTGCCGGCGACCGCTCAGTGCACCCAGCCACCACCGCGCCGGCGCGGCACCGCGCGCGGCGTGCTGTTCGGCGCAGGTTCCAGTCCGGCTGGATGATTCTGCCAATAGCGATGCACTGCGCTGATCGCATCCGGCAGCGCCATCAGGGCGGCTTCGTATTCGCTCTCCGACAGCGGCGGCAGTGGCCCGCCCTCGGGCGGCTCGAAAAGATCTTCCTCGGCGGCCAGCGCGATGATCGGGCCGAGCAGTTCGAGCAGGCTCGGATCGGCCGACATCCGCGATTCCCAGGTTTCAGCGGCCAGATCAACGCCGAGACTGAAGCCCTCGCACCAGCCGCGTGCGGACAGCCGGCCTGATTCGCCATCGTTTTCCGACTCGATCTCGGCCAGGATCGGGTGGAACTGGTCGGACTCGATGCTGCTCACCACCATTCGGTTCAGGCGCAGGATCAGGCGCACCGCGGCAGCCGCCGAGTCCTCGCTGTCGAAGGCGCGACCGTCATCGACGATCAACGGCATCCAGCTTTCCGCGGTCAGCTTTTCAGGCCCGATCGCGAGCGCCACCAGCAGGCCCTGGATGGCATCGACCAGCAGGCCCTCGGCGCCATCCTCGCGCGCTACCAGGATGCTCTGCAGCGCATCCAGATCATCGCCGTCGATCGGCGGTTCGAGTTCATCGCTCATCGTAGTCTGCGCTCAGGCCAGCTCGACCCAGACCGGTGCGTGGTCCGAGGGCCGATCCCAGGCGCGCGGCGCGCGGTCGATGCCGGCGACACGCAGATCGCCGGCCAGCGCGTCGCTGACCAGCACCAGGTCGATACGCAGACCGCGATTGCGCCGGAACGCGGCCTGCCGATAGTCCCACCAGCTGTAGTGACCCTCACCCGCTTCCAGATTGCGGAAGCTGTCGTTGAGTCCCAGCGCCAGCATGGCGCGCAGCGCCTCGCGTTCCGGCGTGGAGCACAGGATCGCCTCGTTCCACTCGACCGGATCGTAGACATCGCGATCGTCCGGCGCGATGTTGAAATCGCCCAGCACCACCAGCTTTGGGTACTCGCGAAGCTGCTCTGCGAGCCACTGGGTCACGCGCGCCAGCCAGTCGAGCTTGTAGGCGAACTTCTCGCTGCCCACGGCCTGGCCGTTGACCACATACAGGTCCACCACGCGCAGATCGCCGATGGTCGCGGCCAGCACGCGCCGCTGCGGATCGTCGAAGCCGGGCACGCCGGCGCACACCTCGGTCAGCGGCTGTTTCGCCAGGATCGCCACACCGTTGTAGGTCTTCTGCCCGCTGACGGCGCGATGCGTATAGCCCAGCGCCTCGATCGCTGCGTGCGGAAACGCGCTGTCTTCGAGCTTGATCTCCTGCAGCGCGAGCACATCGGGCTGCGCTTGCTTGACCCACTCTTCCAGGTGCGGCAGGCGCACCTTGAGCGAGTTCACATTCCATGCGGCGATCTTCATGCCGGCATTGTAAGGCGACATGCGCAAGTGTGCAGCGCGCGGCTGTGGGAGCCGGCATGCCGGCGACCGCTCCCTTCGCTACAGCCGCTACGCCTGACGTTGCCATGGCAGCTCCCAGTATGCCCAGCATGGACGTCGACTTGTTGTTCGACAGCTAACAAGCGGAGCGTGTCGCATCAACCCGAGCCGCAGGTGCTGATCGTGAGGGACTCTGTGCAAGCGCCGGACGCATCGATTGCGCACGTGCGGTTGTGTACGGGGAGCGCCGGGCAGCGCCGGGCAGCCAGCATCCCTGCCTCGATTCGCATCGGTGCCGCGAAACCCTGTGAGTTCAACGCCATGGCGCGCGCACCGCCGATTCGAATCATCGGTGTCCTGATTCGTCTTGCTATCCTGCGCGCGGTTGTCCTGGGATTGGAAACTCAATGCCGCTGAACGAGGTGTCGCCAGAGGCGGACACGGGTGCGCTGCTGGCGCGCTGGGCTGACTGCGACGCGCAGCAACAGGCGCAGGTGATCGAACAGGTGTATGCCGGCCTGCGGCAACTCGCCGCGCGCAGCTTGCGCGGCGAGCGTGCCGATCACACGTTGCGCCCCACCGATCTCGCCAACGAAGCCTATCTGCGCCTGCGCGACTGCGCCGGGCCGTTTCACGATCGCGCGCACCTGCTGGCTATCGCGGCACTGCTGATGCGCCGTATCCTGATCGATCACGCGCGCGCTCGGCTGGCGGGCAAGCGCAACGGTCTGCACGTAACGCTCGATACCCAGTCTGCTGGCGCCGCACCTGATTCCAGCGACCTGCTCGCTCTGGACACAGCGCTCACGGCACTGCGGGCGCAGAACCGGCGCCACGCGGAGGTGCTGGAGATGACCGTGTTCGGTGGCCTGAGCCAGCCAGAGATTGCGCAATTGCTTGGCGTGTCGCTGGGCACCATCGAGCGTGATCTGCGGCTGGCGCGGGCTTACTTGAAGCGAGCGCTGGCGTGCTGAGCAGCGCGCGTTGGGCGCAAGTCGAGGCGTTGTTTCATGCCGCCTTGGCGCTCGATGATGCCGCTGCGCGGGCTGTAATGCTGGCCGCCTGCGCAGATCCCGAGGTGCGTGCCGAAACGCTGAGCCTGCTGCAAGCCGATGCGGCCGACTCGCGCGCTCTGGACGCCCCGGTGCACGTCGCGCGCGACCTCGACCCGTGGCCAAGTGACGCGCCGGCGGATGCGGCCAGTCGCCGCATCGGCCCTTGGCAACTCGGCGAAGAGATGGGCCGCGGCGGCATGGGCGTGGTGTACGCCGCCGATCGCGTCGATGGTGCCTATGCACAGCGCGTGGCGATCAAACTGCTGCGCGGCTTTCCCGAGCCCGATCGCCTGCAGCGCTTCGCTCGCGAGCGCCGCCTGCTGGCGCGACTGGAGCATCCGCACATCGCGCGCCTGCTCGATGGCGGGAGTACCGCCGAAGGCCAGCCGTGGCTGGCGATGGCCCTGGTCGATGGGCTCGACCTTGCGCGATGGTGTGCGCAGCAGCAGCCGAGCGCGCAGCAGCGCGTGGCACTGTGGCTGCAAATCGCAGACGCGGTGGCATACGCGCACGGCCAGCTGGTGCTGCACCGAGACCTCAAGCCCGGCAACATCCTGGTCGACCAACAGGGCCACGCGCGGCTGGTCGACTTTGGCATCGCCGCCTGGCTGGGCGAGGGCGAGGAAGCACACACGCAGGGCCTGCGTTATCTCACGCCGGGCTATGCCAGCCCGGAGCAGCTGCGCGGCGAGACCATCGGCGTGAGCAGCGACGTTTTCAGTCTGGGGGTGATTCTGGGCGAGCTGGTGAGCGCACCGCCTGCGCACTGGCGCCGCGATCTGCAGGCGATTGTCGAGCGCGCTACCCGCGAGGAGCCCGGCATGCGCTACCTCAGCGTGGCCGACTTCGCCGCCGACGTGCAGCGCATGCGCGAAGGCGCGCCGGTGCTGGCCCGCGCGGGCGGGCGCCGCTATCGCCTGCAAAAGTTTGCCCGCCGACACCCGCTGGCGCTGACCGCCGGTCTGCTGGCCTGCGTCGCCATCGGCATGTTCACCTGGGGTCTCGCGCGCGAGCGCGACCGCGCGCTGGTCGCCGAAGCGCGCGCCGAACGCGAGGCAGGTACGGCTGAGCGCACCGCCGATCTGTTGGTTGGATTGTTTCGCAGTGCCGACCCGTTTGCACCGCAGCGCGCAGCCCTGAGCGTGCGCGAAGTGCTCGACGCCGGCCTCGCCTCGCTGGCCAGCCAACCCCAGCAGGACCCGGTCATCGCCGCGCGATTGTTCGATACGGCGGCAGCGATCTACCGCAACCTGGGTCTGCCGCAGCCGGCGATCGATGGCTGGACACGCGCGGAGCGGCTGTATGCCGACGGCGGCGAATCGGCCGCGGCAGCGAGCAGCGCGGTTGAGCTGGCCCTGTTGCATGCCCAGGGGCGTGAAGTGGATCGCGCGCTGGCCGCGGTGCGCCGCGCCATGGCACACGCACCGGCCGATGCCACGCCGGAGCTGCAACTGCAGCTGCAACTGGCCGACGGGGCTGCACTGGAGGCCGCCGGGCGCAGCGTGGAGTCCGAAGCGCGTTTGCAGCGCGCGCTGATCATCGCCCGCACGTTGCCTGTGCAGGACACCGATTGGGAAACGCGCGTGCTGCAGCGGCTGGGCGAGATCCACTGGTTGCAGGCGCGCTATGCCGACTCCGAGCGCGCCTTCCGCGCAGCGCGCGCGCGCCTTGCCGCGCAGCTTGGCGAGCGTTCGCCGGCACTGCGCATGATCGATGCCGGCATCGCCCGGGCGCTGCGCGATCAAGGTCGCACAACGGATGCGGTCGATGCGTATCGCACGCTGCTGGACGGATTGCAGAAAGACGCCCAGCGCAGCGTTGCAGCGGTCACCTTGTGGGCCGATTTCGGCGCCGCACTGCACGACCTCGGTCGCTACGACGAGGCGCTGGCCGCCTACACCAACCAGCGCGGGGCCGCCGCTGCAGTGTACGGCCGCGAGAGCCCGCAGTACGCCATGGCCATCAACAACATCGGCGCGTTGGAAGTCGATCGCGGCAACCCGCCTGCGGCCCTCGCGCTGTTGCGCGAATCCTTGCGTCTGCGGTTACGCGAGCAACCGGTCGAGAGCCTGCCGGTAGCGCGGATGCAGGGCAATCTGGGTGATCTGTTGACCAAGCTGGGCGCGCTCGACGAAGCGCAGACGCTGCTCGATGCGGCGCTGCAAACGCGTCTGAAACTGCTCGGCCCTGCGCATTTCGAAACCGTGGTCTCGCGGGTGTTCCTCGGCGCGCATGCGCTGGCCCGTGGCGATCATGCGCGCGTGCACGCGCAGCTGCAGGCGATTGCCGACAGTGGATTCATCGCCGAGCGTTTTGATCGCATGATCCTGTTGCGCCTGCAGGCGCGGCTGGCCATGGCTGAAGGCCGACCCGAGGCGGCGGTGCAGACCTTCGACGAGGCGCGGCGCTTTTTGGCCGGCGAACTGGGCGAAACCCATCCCGACGTGGCCAAACTGGATTTTCTGCTCGCTGGCGCGCTCGCAGCCGCCGGCGATGCAGCGTCCGCGCGGACGCGGGTCGCGCAGGCGCAAGCCGTGTTGCACCACGCCTGGGCGCCCGGTGTGCCAATGCGCGGCGAGCTGGATGCGCTGGCCGCGCGGCTACGCCGGCGCTGAGCGCAGCTCACCGGTCCGCCTGGCGGTCCCGACACGTGCCCGTCGATTCGCGTTAAGGGTTTGCCCGCGGCGCCACGCCTATAGACAGTACCTTGCCTTCGCCGTGCTCCGCCATGCGCCTGACTCAGACTTTTTCGCGCCAGCTGTGGGGCTTGGGCGCGCTCGCCCTGGCCGCTGTCATCGCCCTGCCTGCACACGGCCAACGCAGCCAGATCCGACCGCAGACCGCGACCTGCAGCCAGATGTCGGCGGACCCACCACACTACGGTCCGGCGCAGTTGCTGATACAGCCGATGGCGCGCGCCTGCGTCACCGTTGGCCGCACGCTGCCGTTTCGGGTTGGTCAGCTGTTTTTGTTGCGCGATCTCGACGGTGAGCAGGGCTCGCCGCAGTTCGAATGGGAAGTGGAGTTGCTGACCCAGTCGACGGGCGCGGTCATTTTCAGTATCGACGACTTCGGCCAGGCCATCGTTCTGGAGAACACCCCGCGCCGCGTGCGCGCGCGCGGCAATCTGAACGATGTGATCGACATGCAGCGCAGCTGTTTGTACCGCGCGCAGGACGCCGGCCGACACGACGAGATTCGAATGCGCCTGACCCGAGCCAGAGGCGGCACCTTCGACGATGTGTTTCAGAGTTCCGGCCTGTTTGCCGAGTGGCGTTTGAGCGTACAGACCGACACCCGCCCGGCGGTGGACACCGCACTCTGTCGGCCCGCGCCGCCGCGACCGGTGGCGGCGTACAACAGCGGTCATCTGGACAATGACGGCGCGACCGCGTTCAGCCAGCTGGCTTTCAACACCACACTGGGCAATGGCGAATCGCTGCTTCTGCTGCGCAATGGTTTGCTTGTGGCACAGGGGCCCGCAACGGGCGCCGGCACGCGCCTGGCGACCCGCTGGCTGCAGGC
>JBBSDI010000006.1:0-29894 GCA_038249585.1 Lysobacterales bacterium
CTGCTGCATTTGCTGCGCGAGGAGAGCATCGATCGCGCGGTGGCGGCGTATCCGGACCCGGAAGCGATCGTCGGCCGCAATCTTGCCACCATGGCCGACTTGGGTCCGGCCGGGTGGCAGCGTTTGCGGAGCGCCTTTGCGGCCGCGGGCAAGACTTGAGACATTCGTCAACCGACTTGACAGCATTCAACGCCATTTCGCGACAGGGAGACCCGAGCTTTCGGATTCCGGTCATTGGCACCAGCGTAAGCGTGATCTGCCGCACGCCGATCCGGCCGATGTGGAACGTCTGGCCGAGCGCCCGATCGAAGACCTGATCGCCGGGCTCGGCGCCCTTGCAGGAGCCCACCCTGTGGGCGACCGATTACGCCGCAGCAATCGGTCGTGCCGGTCGCGCACAGGGTGCGCTCCGACACACCACGACCGCCGCGCAAAGGCTGCGCCCCTGCAAACCACGACCCCTGCGTTTCTGCAGGAGCCCACCCTGTGGGCGACCGACTATGCCGCAGAATCCGGCCTGCCGGTTGCGCACGCGGTGCTCAACCCGGCATCAACTCGATCCGGATCCGCTCTGCCACCCGGCGCGCTTTTTCCTTCGCCTGCAGGATGCTGTCGCCGCGCGCCAGCGCCACGCCGACGCGGCGGCGTCCGCGCACTTCGGGTTTGCCGAACAGGCGCAGCCCGGTGTCGGGTTCGGCCAGTGCCTCGGCGACCCCGTGGAAGATGGGCGCGCGGCCGTGGCCTTCGGCGAGGATTGCCATCGATGCACTGGGGCCGAGCGACCGGATGATCGGGATCGGCAGGCCGAGAATGGCGCGCACGTGCAGCGCGAACTGCGAGAGCTCCTGCGCGAGGAGGGTCACCAGACCCGTGTCGTGCGGGCGCGGGCTGACCTCGCTGAACAACACCTCGTCGCCGCGCACGAACAGCTCCACACCGTACACACCGAAGCCGCCGAGCTCATCGGTAATCGCGCGCGCGATCTCCTGCGCACGCGTCAGTGCTGCCGGCGCCATCGGCTGCGGCTGCCAGCTTTCGCGGTAGTCGCCGTCTTCCTGGTAGTGGCCGATCGGTTCGCAGAAGCTGGTTCCACCGCGATGGCGCACGGTCAGCAAGGTGATCTCGTAGTCGAACGGCACGAAGCCCTCGACGATCACCCGGCCGGCGCCGGCGCGACCGCCGCTTTGCGCGTACTCCCACGCGCTGTCGACGTGCACTGCGTCGCGCACGATGCTCTGGCCTTTGCCGGAGGACGACATCACCGGCTTGACCACGCACGGCAAGCCAAGTGCATCGATGGCGGCACGGAAATCGGCGATGCTGTCGACGAATCGGTACGGACTGGTCGGCAGTCGCAGGGTTTCAGCCGCGAGCGAACGAATCCCCTCGCGATCCATGGTCAACCAGGTCGCACGTGCAGTCGGCACCACGCGCAGACCCTCGCGCTCGAGCTCGACCAGGGTCGGGGTGTGGATCGCCTCGATCTCGGGCACCACCAGGCTGGGGCGCTCCTGCGCGATCAGCGCGCGCAGCTCGAGCGGATCGAGCATGTTGACTACGTAGCTGCGATGCGCGACCTGCATTGCCGGGGCATTCGCATAGCGGTCGGCGGCGATCACCTCGACACCGAGACGCTGGGCTTCGATCGCCACCTCCTTGCCCAGCTCGCCCGAGCCCAGCAGCAGCAGGCGGATCGCGTTGTCGCTGAGCGGGGTTCCGAACGGGGTCATGGGGCTCGGGTTCGTTGGGTGGCACATCGACGCTGATTGTATCGACGCTGATTGTATCGACGCTGATTGTATCGACGCTCATCGTATCGACGCTGATTGTATCGACGCTGATTGTATCGACGCTCATCGCGCCGCGCGCACGGCAGCATCGATCGCTGGCACAATACGCGCCCCGCCCAGCTGCCCAGTCCATGAAATCATTCCTGTTGCCGGCGTTGTCGACGCTGGTGCTGCTGCAAGCCAGCGCAGCGATGGCTGCTGCAGAAACCCGGTGGATGAAGATCATCCTCGATGGGCGCAAGGTCGGCCAGCTGGAGTCGATCCGCGAAGTCGACGGCGAGCGGGTGATCAGCACCGAGCGCATGACGATGACGGTAGATCGCGCCGGCATCAGCCTGCCGGTGCGCTCCGAAGAGCGCGCGATCGAGACCCTCGACGGCAAGCCGCTGGCTTTCACGGTGAAGACCGGATTGTCGGGCATGGATTCCGAGATCGAGGGCACGCTCGATGACAACGGGCAATTGCAGATCGTGATGCGCTCGGGAAGCAGCGAGCAGCGTCGCAGCATGGCCTGGCCTGCTGGCGCGGTACTGCCGGAAGGCGCGCGACTGGCCGAGGAGCGCGCAGGCCTGGATGCCGGTGCGCGCTATAGCGTGCTGTCCTTCCAGCCGTCCACGCTGCAGGCGATTCCTGCATCGGGCGAGGTGATCGGCACCGAGTCGGTGATGGTCGAGGGTGGCATCCGCAGCCTGGTGCGTATCGACCAGGTCGCCGACATGGATGGCACACCGCTGCGCATGCGTGTCTGGGTCGACGCCGAGCACACGGTGCAGCGGGCCAGCATGCCGCTGATGGGCATGGATTTCATGATGCTCGCCTGCAGCGAAGCGTGCGCGACGGCGCCCAACCAGTCGGCCGATGTGCTCGACCGCGCGATGGTGTCGGCACCGCGCGCGCTTGACGCCAGTGAGCGCGCCGCCGGGCTGGAATACACCCTGCGCATCGCCGGGCAGGACGCACCCGCGCTGCCGAGCATCGCCGAACAGCGCAGCACGCGCCGTGGCGAATTGTGGTCGGTTCGCGTCGAACCGCTTGGTGCGCAGCACGACAGCACGCCGCCGACCGCAGATGATCGCAGCGCCAATCGCTGGCTCAATCACGACGATCCGGCGGTCATCGCACTGGCGCGGCGCGCTGCCAGCCAGCACAAGGATGCCGACGCCGGCGCGCTGATGCAGCGGCTGGAAGATTTCGTGCGCGACTACATTCACTTGAAATCGATGCGCATCGGGTATGCGTCGGCCGCCGAGACGGTGGCCTCGCGCGAGGGCGACTGTACCGAACACGCTGTGCTACTGGCCGCACTGGGCCGCGCGCTGGATGTGCCCACACGGGTGGTGAACGGTCTTGCCTATGCGCCGGCGTTCGCCGGTCGCGAGCAGGTCTTCGTGCCGCATGCGTGGGTGCAGGCGTGGGACGGCAAGCGCTGGCGCAGCTACGACGCAGCACTCGCCGGTTTCGACGCCGGCCATATCGCGCTGTCGATCGGCGACGGCGATGCGAGTGGCTTCTATGGCGGGGTCGCATTGCTGGGCAATGTGGCGATCGAGGCGATCGCGCCGCTTGCAGCGCCGCTGCCGCGATGATGGTGCAGCGCCACTGGCTGTTCGTCCTCGTGCTGCTGGCAGGCAGCGCCCACGGCGAATCGCTGGAATCTCAGATCAAGCGCCTCGACGAAGGCGGCTACACGTCGCGGATTGCAGGATTGGCGCTCGATCCGGCGATTGCGGAGATCAGCGGTCTGGCGGTCTCGCGGCGCGCGCGTGAGCGACTGTGGGCGATCAACGACAGCGACAACGGCAATCTGCTGCACGCTATCTCCGATAGCGGCAAGCTGCTCGGCAGCTATCCGGTCGAGGGTGCTGAAAACCACGATTGGGAAGACCTCGCCGCGTTCGAACGGAATGGCGAGGCGTGGCTGTTGATCGCCGACACCGGCGACAACGGTGGACTGCGCAAGGAGATCGAACTGATCGCCGTGCGTGAGCCGGATCCGCAGGCAGCACCAGGATCCATCCCGGTGGCTTGGAAGCTTCGCGTGCGCTGGCCCGATGGGCCACGCGATTGTGAAGCGGTGATGGTCGACCCGCAGGCGGGAGAGATCCTGTTGCTGGCGAAAAAGCGCGTTCCGGCGCAGCTGTTCCGCGTGCCGCTGCCGGTCGGCGATGGCGCGCCCAAGGATGAAGTGGCGGTACAGATCGGGCAGATCACCGGGCTGCCGCAGCCGACCGACGACGACCTCGCGCGCGCGCCCGTGGGGGCGCGGTACATGAGCCAGATCACCGCTGGTGATCTGAGTTCCGATGGTCATCGCATGGCAGTGCTGACCTACCGCGAGGCCTATCTGTACTCGCGCGCGAGCGGCGAAGCATGGCGCAGCGCGCTGGTGCGCCCACCCAAGCGCCTGGGCATGCCGCCGCTGGTGCAGGCCGAGGCGATCGCTTTCGACCGCGCCGGGCGCACGCTCTGGATCAGCACCGAGCGCCTGCCGGCACCGCTGATCCGCCTCGATCCGAAGTAGAACCCGGCGCCGTTCTGGGCCGGGGCCATCGTGCCGCCCGCGCCGATGGTTTCGGGGCGCTGCTTTCGGCCCCTCGAAAGATCGCGATCAGGTCCGGAAAAGATAGCCGGATCAATCAATTAGCGCGACGTCGCTGTGCGCCAACGGCCCTTATTGCAAAAAGATATCTTTTCGATATCATGGTTCTCGAACCGCAACCCCGCGGTGTTGAGACCAAGGCCATGCAAGAGAACATCCGCAAGACCCAACCCGGCATCCCGCTGCTGCTGCTGTTCATCGCCGCGGTCGGGCTCAATGCCTATGCCTACTTCTTTCTGGCCAAGTCCGGCGCCGGTCCACTGCTGCTGCTGGCCAACATCGTGCTCAGCGGGGCGCTGATCCTGTTCGTGATCGGTTTCTTCATGGTGCAGCCGAACAACGGTGTGGTCTTGCAGCTGTTCGGCAGCTACACCGGCACGGTGCGTGAGGCTGGCCTGCGCTGGGCCAATCCGTTCTATTCGAAGAAGCCGATCAGCCTGCGGGTGCGCAACTTCGAGTCCAGCAAGCTCAAGGTCAACGATCTGGAAGGCTCGCCGATCGAGATCGCCGCGGTGGTGGTATGGCAGGTGCACGACACCGCCGAGGCGGTATTCAAGGTCGACGACTACGAGAACTTCGTGCATGTGCAGAGCGAGTCCGCGCTGCGCCAGATGGCGACCAGCTATCCGTACGACCTGCACGACAATCACATGGTCTCGCTGCGCAGCCACTCGAAGGAAATCAACGAGCATCTGCAGCGCGAAATCCAGGAGCGCCTTGGCGCTGCGGGCGTGACCGTGCTGGAGGCCCGCATCAGCCACCTGGCCTATGCGCAAGAGATCGCGCAGGCGATGCTGCAGCGCCAGCAGGCCAGCGCGATCATCGCCGCCCGCAGCCGCATCGTGGAGGGCGCGGTCGGCATGGTGCACATGGCACTGGAACATCTTGAGCGCGAGGGCAAGATCCAGCTCGACGCCGAACGCAAGGCCTCGATGGTGTCCAACCTGCTGGTAGTGCTTTGCAGCGAGCGCGGTACCCAGCCGATCGTCAACACCGGCACGCTGTACAGCTGATCGCGGCCATGGCGGAAAAAAAAGCCTATCCGCTGCGGATCAGCGTGGAGGTCATCGACGCGGTGCAGCGCTGGGCCGACGATGAGCTGCGCAGCGTCAACGCGCAGATCGAGTACCTGCTGCGCGACGCATTGCGTCGCGCAGGCCGGCTGGCAACACCGCCGCAGCCTGCGGCGGACCACAGCGCTGCCAACCCACCCGAATAACCGGAGAACAAGCCCGTGTCGCACAGCAATCGCTGGAAATATTTGGTGGTGCGCCTGAAACCCACCTTCATCGCGGTCAAACAGGAAACACTGCAAGCCGAACTGGATCGGCAAGGCGCCCTCGGTTGGGAACTGGTCAGTCTGCGCTTGCAGTCGCCCGGTCTCGAACTGGTGTTCAAACGTCCAATATAGGAGTCGCCATGAATCGCTGGGCCCTCGCTTCGGTCGTCGTGGCGATCCTGCTGCTGCTGGGCGGCGGCTACGCGTACCTGGAGTATCGCAAGCTCATGCAGCCTGTGGCCGCCGCGGCCCTCGATCCGGCGCACGCGCAGACCGCCACCGGCTTTCTCGACCTGCTCGACCGCAGCGATTTCACCGCCGCGCACGCCATGCTGGATGCGCAGGCGCGCGCGGCTTTGTCTGTCGAAAAACTCGCCGAGGTGTGGCAGACCCTGCCCAAACAGCTGGGCGATCGACGCCGCCGCGATGCCGCGCGCGGCGTCAGCGTCGACGGCGTGCCGCTGGTCGCGTTCCGCATCGAGTTCGCGATGATGCCGCTGGATGCACGCATCGGCATCGACGCTGCCGGGGCGATCCACACCTTCCGCGTGGTGCCGATCGCTGCCACCCCGGCCGCGCCAGCGACCGCCGATGATCCGTTCATCGAACGCGAGGTTGCAGTGGCCGGACTCGGCGGCACGCTGACCTTGCCGCGCGGCAGCGGCCCGTTTCCGGCATTGCTGCTGGTGCACGGCTCGGGCGCCAACGATCGCGACCAGACGGTCGGGCCGAATCGCCCGTTCCTCGATCTGTCGCGCGGGCTGGCAACGCAGGGAATCGCGGTGCTGCGCTATGAAAAGCGCACGCGTGCGCGGCCGCAGGATTTCACCGGCAAGTCGTTTACCGTCGACGACGAAGTCATCGACGACGCGGTTGCCGCCATCGCAGTTTTACGCAGCGAGCCGGGAATCGACCCGACGCAGGTCTACCTTGGCGGCATGAGCCTCGGTGCCATGCTGGTACCGCGCATTGCACTTCGCAGTCCGCAGCTGGCGGGGCTGATCCTGCTTTCGGGTCCGGCGCGCGACCTGCTCGAGATCGTGCCGCAGCAAGTGCGCTACCTCGCGCAGCTCGATGGCGGCATCGATGCGGCCGAGCAGTCCGCGATCGAAGACATCGACCAACAAGTGGCGGCAACCAGGGCGCACAACATTGCCGACGCGCCACGCGAGTCGCTGCTGCTGGGACTGCCGGCGAGCTACTGGATGGATCTGCGCGGCTACGACCCGGTCGAGGCCTTGCGCGCGCTGCCGCAGCGCACCCTGATCGTGCAGGGTGGGCGCGACTACCAGGTGACACCCGCCGACGACTTCGCCCGCTGGCAGCAGGCGTTCAGCAACGATCCGCGGGTCAGCCTGCGCAGCTACCCGCAGCTCAACCACCTGCTGATCCGCGGCGAGGGCCCGCCCAACCCGCAGGAGTACATGCGATCCGGCAACGTCGAGCCGCAGGTCATCGATCAGATCGCGGCATGGATCGAGGCACCCGTCGCGCGGTGATAAGCTGTGCCGCATGCCACGCACTGCCCGCGCGCCACGCCCACTGCTGCGCCTCAACAGCGATGATTTCGAAGCCTATCTGCGCGGCACGCGGCGTGCCGGGCAGATCGGCATTCACCGCAAGCTGGACGCGGCAGTTGTCGCTACCGGCAGTTGGCGTCGGATCGGCGCTGTAGTGCGCATCCAGCTGCGCGTAGCGCCACGCGGGCACGGCGCGGTGGTGCTCGCGGTGCGGCAGCTCGGCGCGCTGCGTTCCAGAATCGCCCCGCGCGCACGCATCGGTATCGCGCTCGACTGCGGCAGGTGCCGGCGGTTGCGGCTGCTGCCGCAGCGCGGCCCGCTGCGCTCGCGCAGGGGCGGCGGCGAGCGCGGCCCGGGCGAGCTGCGCGCGCGCATCGTCACCATGCTGGCCGAAGTTCCAAACGACTACGCCACTGCACGCGGCATGCAACGCCAACAGGAAGCGCGGGTGTTGGCATTTGCCGGCATCGACGTGACGCAGCGTGAATGCTGGTTGCTGCCTGAAGTGGCGCGACGCCTGCGCGCGGTGTTCGCCGCGGCGGCCAGTGACGGAATCCAGCTGCAGATGGTGTCGGGCTTCCGCAGCGCGACCTATCAGGCCCGGATCCTCGAGCGCAAACGCGCCCGCGGCGAGCCACTGGCGCAGATCCTCAGCATCAATGCAGCGCCTGGCTTCAGCGAGCACCACAGCGGACGCGCAGTCGACCTGACCGCGCCCGGCTTCGCCCCGATCGAGGAGTTGTTCGAGAACTCGGATGCATTCGCGTGGCTCCAGCAGCACGCTGCCCGCTTCCATTTGCGTCTGTCGTACCCGCGAAACAATCCACACGGCATTGTCTACGAGCCGTGGCATTGGTATTTCGAGCGAGGCTGAACTGTGCGCACACGGACGCGGCTGTCATCCCAGCGCCACCATCGCGTCATGTGCATGCAACCGTGCAGGCTCAGTATCGGGCAAACCGGAGCTTGCCCGATCATGCGTATCGCGGTCGTCACCGAGACCTACCCGCCGGAGATCAACGGTGTCGCGTTGACGGTGCGTGGCTTCGTCGATCAGCTCACCCGTCTGGGTCATGGTGTGCAGTTGGTGCGTCCGCGGCAGCCCGCCGCACCCGCGGCCGAGCCGCCGAACAACGTCCATGAGACCTTGGTTGCCGGCGCGCGCATTCCGCGCTATCCGGGGCTGCGCTTCGGACTGCCTGCTGCGCGACGCCTGCGCGCTTTATGGACGCGTGAGCGCCCGGACACCGCATACATCGCCACCGAGGGCCCGCTGGGTTACTCGGCACTGAAGGTCGCCATCGAGCTCGGCATCCCGGCCGCAACCGGCTTCCATACGCGTTTCGATGATTTCGTCGCGCACTACGGCGCTGCGTGGCTGACGCCGGCGGTGTTCGCCTGGCTGCGTCGTTTCCACAATCGCGCCAACGCAACCCTGGTCCCGACCCGCGAGCTGCGCGAGTTCCTCAGCAGCAACGGATTCGACAATGTGCGCGTGCTGTCGCGTGGTGTCGATACGGTGCAGTTCGCGCCGCAGCGCCGCGATCCCGCGCTGCGCGCCGAGTGGAGCCTCGACGCGGACGACCTCGCAGTGCTGTTCGTCGGACGGATCGCGCCCGAGAAGAACCTCGACCTGGTAGTTCGCAGCTACGACGCGATTCGCGCCGCAGTGCCGGGCACGCGCATGGTCTGGATTGGAGATGGTCCGGCTCTGGCGCGCCTTCGCCGCGACCACCCAGGCCACGTGTTCTGCGGCATGCAGCGCGGCATCGAACTGGCGCGGCACTTCGCCAGCGGCGATTTGTTCCTGTTTCCCAGCGTCACCGAGACCTTCGGCAACGTCACCCTGGAAGCGCTGGCAAGCGGCGTTCCGCCAGTCGCGTTCAACTATGGCGCGGCCGGCGAACTGGTGCGCGACGGTATCGATGGGCGCGCGGTGCCAATGCACGATGCCGATGCCTTTGTAGCCGCCGCAGTCGCGCTGGCCATCGACCGTCCGCTGCGCGCATCGATGCGCGTATCCGGACGTCAGGTCGTGGCCAACCTGTCGCATGCCGCGGTAGCTCATGCCTTGGCCGATCTGCTTGAAGGTCTGCGCGAACGGAGGGCTGCCTGATGTCACCACGAATCCGCGAGTTGCACTGGTGCATGAGCCTCAACCGCTGGGGCGGCCGGCCGCGCGTGACCCGCATGTTCGCGGTCATCAGTCGGCTCGGCGACGGCTACCTGTGGTACGCACTGATCGCGCTGCTGCCGCTGTTCGGTGGCGCACCCGGTCGTGCCGCAAGCCTGCATCTGGCCGCCGTGGGCCTGCTGTCGCTGGCACTGTATCGCGGCCTCAAGCGCTGGACCCGCCGACCACGCCCCTTCGCCAGCCACGATGCGATCACCGCATGGGTGGCACCACTGGACGAGTTCAGTTTTCCTTCCGGGCATACCCTGCACGCGGTGGCGTTCACCCTCGTCGCCTGCTGGTACTTCCCGCTGCTGGCCGTGATTCTGGTGCCGTTTGCGGTGGCGGTTGCGCTGTCGCGGGTGGTTCTGGGGCTGCACTACCCGAGTGATGTGCTCGCCGCGACCGTCATCGGCGTGGCGCTGGCCGCGGGATCGATCGAGTGCGTCGCCGCGATCTCGTAGCCCGTGCCGGTCGCGCACAGGGTGCGCTCCTGCACACCATGGTCGTCGCGAACACGGCGCGCTCCTGCAACCCACAAATACCGCATTTCTGCAGGAGCCCACCCTGTGGGCGACCGATTACGCCGCAGCAACCAATGATGCCGCAGCCACCTGCCCTGCCGGTCGCGCACGGGGTGCGCTCCTGCAGTGGGCGCCGCCAGAATGCCAGGCGGTGCATGATGGGCACCGGATGCCCGTGCTCCTGCCACGCCAACTGCGCGTGCAGGTCGGCGCGCGGCGCATGGCCGCGACGCCGCGACAGGGTTTCATTGCCATCATGCTGCGGTGGTCGGCGCGGATCGTTATCGGCACGCACCACGCTGCAGCATGCGGTCCAGCGCAAGCGCGCCAGCGCATGCGCGCGCGCTTTGCGGGAATCGAAGAAACAACTGCCGATGCCACGCCCCCTGTAGTCCCGCAGCAGCACCGACTCGCCGAAATAGAACACCGCGTGCGGATCGATGCCCTGCTCGTCGAAGGGCTTTCGAAACGCATCGATCTCGTCTACCAGCGGCACTGCGGTGGATGCGCCGACGACCCGCACGCGGTCGAATGCCAGCACGGACAGGCTGTGTGCCGAACGCGCGCAGGTTTCCACGTAGTCGCGCTCGTGTTCGAGGCTACCCTCGTACAGATGCGGATACTCGCCGAACACTCTCATGCGCAGGCGCGCGACGTCGGCCAACCAAGGGCCGACTTCGGAACCGGCGAATTCGCGCAATCCGATCAACGCGCCGCGAGCGCGGTCGGCGAGGCCTTCTTCGTTGCGATCCAGTCGCCCACCACCTGGTCGAGCACGGTCAGCGGCATCGAGCCGTTCTTGAGCACTGCATCGTGGAATTCGCGAATGTCGAATTTGTCGCCCAGCTCACGCTTGGCGCGCTCGCGCAGCTCGAGGATTTTCGTCATGCCCACCTTGTAGGCCAGCGCCTGGCCGGGGATCACGATGTAGCGCTCGATCTCGGCGGCCACTTCGTCATCGCCCATGCCGGTGTAGTCGATCATGTAACCGATCGCCTGTTCGCGGGTCCACATCTTCGCGTGCAGGCCGGTGTCGACGACCAGTCGCACGGCACGGAACATCTCTGCCTGCAGGCGCCCGAGGTTGTCCAGCGGGTTGCTCTGGAAGCCGGCTTCCCATGCGAGGCGCTCGGAGTAAAGCGCCCAGCCCTCGGCGTAGGCGGTGAACGGCACCAACTTGCGGAACATCGGCAGACCCTGCAGCTCCTGCGCGATGGCGATCTGGAAATGATGCCCCGGAACCGCCTCGTGATACGCGAGCGTGCGCATGCCGAACCTGGCGATCTCGCTCACATTGCGCAGGTTGGCGTAAAAGGTGCCGGGACGCGCGCCATCCAGCGAAGGCGGCTGGTAGTAGGCACCGGGCGCGGTGGCCTCGGAGAACTCCGGCACCCGCTCGACCGCGACGCCTGCCTTGGGCTTGACCGCGAACCACTGATCGAGGCCGCCGTTGATCTCGGCGATGATCCGCATGTACTCCTTGAGGATCTGCTGCCGACCTTCGGGCGTATCCGGGTACAGTTGTGCCGGATCGCTGGCGAGCATGCGAACGCGCGCGCCAATGGTGCCCTCGGCATGACCGGCGCCGATCAGGATCGCATCCATCTCCGCGGCGATCCGGGCGACCTCGGCCAGACCGATCTGGTGAATCTGGTCGGGCGTCATGGTGGTGGTGGTGTTGGAGTACACCTCGTACGCATAGTAAGCCTCGCCGTCAGGCAGGCTCCATGCGCCATCGTTGGAGTTCGCGCGCGGTTCGATCTGCTCGAAGTAAGCGATAAGGCTGTGGTACGACGGATACACGCTGGCCTCGATTTCTTGTGCCACCGACGCCAGCAGCGCATCGCGCGTGGGCTGGTCCATCTTGTCGGCGGCGATCTTGTCGAGCTTGTTGAGGAAGGTGGTGTAGAGCATGTGCTCGGTGGGCTTGGGCTCGATGAAACCACGCATCTGGGTCAGCACCTTGCTCACCGTGAACTCGCGCGGCAGCACGCCGGCCTCATCGCGCAGTTTCAGGCCCGCAATCACGTCGTCGAAGGTCTTGGGGAACTTCTGCAGGCGCGAGATGTAGTTGTCGGCATCGCGACGGTTGAACACCAGGTGTTGGTTGGCCATGAAGTTGGGCAGGCTCGACTGCACGCCGAACATCTGGTTGACCGGAAAGTCATGGTGCTTCCAGCGCTCGCCGTCGACCTGGGTCTTCATGAAGAAGTCCCAGATGTCGTACGACAGCAGGTCCTGGCCCCTGTAGTCGGCGCGATCGTAGCTGCTGAAGGTCTGGTAGTCGGTCTTGAGCTTGACCAGCGCGGCTTCGGAAGCGGCCGGCGACAAATCCGACAGCTCATCGGCGGTGAAATTCAGACCGTACTGGTCGAGGATGCGCAGACTGGTCAGGATCTCCGGATTGACCAGCGCGAACTGCGCGAACACGCGGGTATAGAACCAGTCGACCTTGGCCGGCTTGAAG
The DNA here is from genome assembly GCA_038249585.1 of Lysobacterales bacterium. Taxonomy (GTDB): domain Bacteria; phylum Pseudomonadota; class Gammaproteobacteria; order Xanthomonadales; family Ahniellaceae; genus UBA4656. The sequence continues at coordinate 12,353 of JBBSDI010000006.1, forward strand.
TACCAGACGTGGACAAAGAAGGTGCCGGCGAGCACCACCACCACGCCTACCAGTCCCGCCAGCCATTTCAGAATGCGCTTCATGTCAGCCCCTGTCGATTCAAGCGCTCAGGTTAGCAGCGCAGGCGCTCACGGCGGCAGCCCGGAAGTCATGGTCGAACTGCCGGCGCGCGGAGACGCACCGATATACTGACGCCGCCCGCCGCCGAGTCGATCGCGCATGAACTACCGCCACGCCTACCATGCGGGCAACTTCGCCGACGTGCTCAAGCACTCGGTGTTGATGGCACTGCTGCAGTCGCTGACCCGCAAGCCTGCCCCACTGGCCTACATCGACACCCATGCCGGTGCCGGGCGCTACGACCTCGGTGGTGTGGAAGCGCAGAAGACGCGCGAGTATGCGGACGGAATCGGCCGCCTGCTGGAGCGCCCCGCCCTGCCGGGCGTGGCCGGGGACTATGTCGATCGCGTGCGCGCCGTCAACCCCGATGGCAGCGCCTCGCTTGCGTACTATCCGGGCTCGCCGCTGCTCGCGAGCGCCCTGCTGCGTGCCGACGATCGCCTGCTGCTGTGCGAACTGCAGGACGCCGAATGCGCCGCCTTGCGCCTGGAGTTCGGCGGCGATCCACGGGTGCAGGTACTGCAGCGCGACGGCTATGCCGCGCTCAAGGCCTTGCTGCCGCCGCGCGAGAAGCGCGGCCTGATCCTGATCGATCCGCCGTTCGAACAGCAGGACGCCGAGTTCGGCTTGATCGCCGAGGCACTCACGGCAGCATTTGCACGCTTCGCCAACGGGGTCTATGCGGTCTGGTATCCGATCAAGCTGCGCGCACCCATCGTGCCCTTCCACCGCTGGCTGAAGTCCTGCGGGATGGGCAAGGTCCTGGTCGCCGAGCTGCTGCGCTATCCAGACCAATCACCGTTGCGCCTCAACGGCTGCGGGATGGCGATCATCAACACGCCATGGCAGCTCGATAGCCAACTGCAGGAACTGCTGCCGGCGCTGCTCGCGGCGCTGTGCGATGGCGCATCGGGCTCGCAGCGCGTCGAGTGGCTGGTTGGCGAGTCCTGATTCGATAGTGGATCAGACGCTGGCGCTGCGCGATGGCGTTGCGGGGCCCGGGCGGCGCGGTGCTGTCGCGGCGACAGCCAAAGCCGCGCGATCCACGATGGACGCGGCGAGCTGACGCCAGCGCTGCAGAGGTTGATCGAGACCGGCCGCGGCGATCCACGCCGCATCGAGCGGCGCATCGAGCAGCAGCGCGCGCGCGATATGCACGGCACCTGCTACCGACGCGCACTGGTCGCCGCGCGCGACCCGAGCCGGTGCGTGACAGAACGCGACCGCCTCGACGAGACCATGCGGCATGCCCCACAGACCCAGCAGATAGGCAGCAACCACCGCCTCGTGCGGCAATCCCGCCCATAGCCGCGGCAGCCGCAGTGCGGAAAGCGCGCTGCGGTCGATGGCGGCCAGCAGCGGAATGGCGCAATCGGCCAACAGGGCTGCCGTGCCCGCCAGTCGGGCGGCATCGCCTGCGGCAGGAATCCGCGACGCCAGTTGCGCGCACAGCAGCGACTGGCGGCGCAGCATTTCAAGATCGACGCCTTGCGGAGCCGCGCGGGAGAACACCTCGCACGAAAGCACCACCTGGGCCAGCACATCCAGGCCCAGCTGCGCGGCTGCGGCGTCCAGGTCGACCACCGGCGCGCCGCGACTGAACAACGCGGAGTTGGCCATCCGCAGCACCCGGGTTGCCAGGCCCGGGTCCTGCGCAATCACCTGGGCTGCGTGCGCTGTGCTGCTGGCGGGATCGGCGATCACGCGTTGCAGCGCGAGGAACAGTCGCGGCGGCGAGGGCAGGCGATCCGCGCCGCCGAGTACACGCCGCAGCGTGGTGTCCTGCAGCAGCCAGCGCACCGCGATCAGGCGCTCGACGGTTGCTGCAAACGGTGCTGAAGTTGTGGGAAGCGGCAATACCTGGTGGGCGCATGACAATGCCTGACGCGCGGCCTCGGCGGTGTCCACCGATTCGGGCAGCAGCAGGATGCGCATCGCCTCGGGGCTCGCGCCCTGCGCGCGGCGCAGCACGTCCGGTCCGAAGGCCCGTGCAACCCGCCAGCCGCAGCAGACCATGTCGAAGGCCTCGTCGGCCAGCAGGCGCAGCGCGTCGGCCGGGTCGTCGTGCACCACGCAGCGCCAGTTCGGGTGCGCGCGCGCGAGCGCTGCCAGCAGCGGCTGCAGCGGTTGCGCATCATGGATGAACAGGATCAACATCGGGCGGATGAGGTCTCGCACGCGCTGGCCGCATGCGTTGCAAAGTAATATCGGCAGCCTGCGGCCGTGCTGTAGGCATCGCATGCCCCCGGCGGGGGAACCCGGTAGCATGCGGCGGCGGGAAACCGCCAAACGTGCTCGCGCTTGCACATGTTTCGCGCCGCCCGGAACGGGGCTGCACGCCGCCAAGGACAACGCCATGATGATCGTGCCCAAACTTCGCGGAATGCTGCTCGTCTGCTGTCTGACGCTCGTCGCAAGTGGCTGTGCGACTGCGCCACCATTGAATGCGACGGGAACCTGGATCGGACTGAAGCCCTATCAGATCGGCAACGAGGCGAAGTTCGACGAGCAGGTGGTGTTGTGGGGCGGCATGATCGTCGAGGTCGTCAACCGCGACCGCAGTACCGAAATCACCGTGCTCGCCTATCCGCTCGACAAGCGTCAGCAGCCGAAGCTCGAGTCGGCCAGCGAGGGCCGCTTCGTCGCGGTGCTGCCGGGTTTCGTCGAACCGCTGGACTATCCACAGGGTCGCTTCGTTTCCCTGCGCGGGCGCATGTTCGGCACCCGCGAAGGAACGATCCAGGGACGCCAATACGTGTTCCCACTGGTTCAGGTGCAGGCTGCACACGTGTGGCCGCGCGATTTCCGCAACGCAGGGCCCAACTTCAGCATCGGGATCGGAATTTCGCGCTGAGCGGTAGGTTGCGGCAAGCAGCTCGCCTCGCCGTCGCAGCAGCCACGATTTCGTCGCCAACGCACGTGGCTCAGAAAGCGATCGGCGATCCGACTGCAATCGATGCAATGGGCGAGGCGCGGCTGCACCCGGAATCGCGGCACACCTGCTTGCACGGCACGACCCGGCTGCACGACACTGATGTGCAGTACTGAACCAATCATGAGGCGATGCTGGTGGATGCACGTGCGCTGTTCTGGTGGCGCTGGCTGCTGGTTGCCAGCATGACGCTGACATTGTTCGGCCTGGCCCTGCTGGCGCTGCCGCGCACCATGCAGACGTTTTTCAACCTGCTCATGTTCGGCACTACCTGGCAACCGCCCGCTTTCGGCATTGAGGCGGCGGGCTACATCGGATTCGTGTTCAGCATCCTCGGCGCTGTGCTGACCGGCTGGGGCGTGCTGCTGCTGTATGCCATCTACTGGCCGTTTCGCCAAGGGCGACGCGAGGGCTGGCAGATGATCGCGCTTTCGATCGCCGCGTGGTTCGTGCCCGCCATGACGCTGTCGTTGGGCAACGGCTTGTGGCAGAACGCCGCGCTCAGCCTGCTGGTCGCTGCCATGTTCGCGATTCCGCTTGCGGCGACCTGGAAGACCTTCCACAAACCATCCGGTTGAAAGTTCCGACCATCGCGCTCAGGCGCGGTGGTAGGGATGCCCCTGCAGCAGGGTCCAGCCGCGATACAGCTGTTCTGCCACCACCACCCGCACCAGCGCGTGCGGCAGGGTCAACGGCGACAGCGACCATCGCTGGCTTGCCCGCTGCAGGACCGCGGGTGCGTGACCATCGGGTCCGCCGATCAGCAGCGCTACGGGATCGCCAGCCTGCGCCCAACCATCCATTCGACGCGACACCTCGATCGACGTCCACGCACTGCCGCGCTCGTCGAGCGCGACGATCTGCGCTGACTTGGGCAAAGCCGCCAGTACGCGGGCGCCTTCATCGGCGACGGCGCGGGCTGAATCCGCGCCTTTCCCGCGATGACCGAGCGGCAGCTCGACCAGTTCGGGTGTCCACGGTTTGGGCAAGCGGCGCGCATAGTCGACGAAGCCATCGCGCACCCATGCCGGCGGCTTTTCGCCGACCGCGATGAGCACGATCCGCATCGCGGCGGGCGATGGTCAGTAAGCGGCGGCGAGCGCCTCGGCGGGTTCCTCGTCGCCGACGGTCCACAGGCGCTCCAGCCCGTAGAACTCGCGGATCCGCGGAAGCATCACGTGGACCACGATGTCGCCGAGATCGACCAGCACCCACTCGGCTTCTTTCTGGCCTTCGACGCCCAGCGGCATGACGCCGGCGCGCTTGGAGAACTTGACCACTTCATCGGCGATCGACTTGACGTGCCGCGTCGACGTGCCGGAGGCGATCACCAGCAGATCGGTGAACGAGGCCTTTTCGCGGATGTCGATTTCCTTGATATCGCGCGCCTTGAGCTCGTCGAGTGCTGCGATCACCTGCTTGCGCAGGCCGGCGGTAAAGGCGGGCAACTTGGGAGTTTTCGGGCTCGGCTTGGCGCTTTCGCGCGGCTCGGCAGGCAGCTTGGCGACCTTGACCAACTTGCTGGGTTTGCCGGTCTTGCCAGGCTTGCCGAGCTTGCCTGACTTTGCGGGCTTGCCTGACTTTGCGGGCTCGCCTGACTTCACGACCGTCTTGGCAGCTTTTCTGGGCGCTGCGCCGCGGGTGAACTTGGCAGTCTTGCGGGCTGCTGTGGATTTCGCAGCGGTCTTGGGGGTAGGCACGGTTTTTTTGACCAAGGGGGCTGACACCTCGCGCAGGTGATTGGGATGCGCCGGCGCCCGGAGCGCCGGTCCAGACCAGTATAGACCGATCAGGTCGCGAGGGAACCCCTGTCCGGCTGCCGGCCCGCAGGCCGTCTGGGTACGAAAGAAACCGCAGCAAAGACTCCACTGCACGGTGCGCTGCCATGGCCCTTGCTTGCGTATGCTGACCGGGTTCGACAGCACGCCTTCCAGACCACCGAAGACCGTCGGCTTGTCGATCGTCCAGGTCACCGTCTCCAAGGCTTGGGGGGCGATCGGCCGCGCCACTGAAGTCGCCTGCCGATCGCACATTCTTCGCGTCGTCCGGACACCCCGGCGCTCGCGCGATGCGACACGCCGGTTGCGTTGTCGCGGCACCATCGTCCTGACGGTGTCACGCTGGGGTGCCCGGACCCGCTTGCTCGTAGGCCAGATTGCCGGTCGCGCAACCTGGAACCTGAAAAAGAAAAACCCCCGGAAGCTTGCGCCTCCAGGGGTTCGTTAACCCGGGAGGCCTGCGCCAGGCGCAGGCCTCTGACCGAGAGTCCTACGCCATCGAATTGTCCGCGCGCGACAGAGCGCCGGGCTTCGCATCAAGTGCGAACCGCGGATAACCGCTGCGCGTGTTTTGGTTGGCGAGGACGGATTTCATTTTTGCTTACCGGAATTGCCGAAGTGCGGCGTGCAAGTGCCCGCTGCAAGGTGCGCGAATATACGCGGGTTTTTTCGCGCGTCAAGCATTTTTTTCGTCGCTTGAAGAAACTGCCGTGCGATACAGGCCGTCGCGCTCGATCAACTCGGCTACTGCTGCAGGCAAAAGAAACCGTGGCGAGCGTCCGTTGGCGACCAGTTCGCGGATCGCGCTGGCCGAGATCTCCAGTGCGGTGACTTCGATTGCCGCAATCGCGCCGTGCGATCGCACGCGAAGTTCTGCGAGCGAATCCACGCGGCGCGTGAACCACTCCGAGGCAAGCTCCGCTTCGAAAACACCGCCGTGTCCGGGACGGGTCAACACGCCCAGGTGGGCGTAGTCGAACAGCTCGCGCCAGCGATTCCAGCTCGACAGTCCCGCGAAGGCGTCGGCACCGACCAGCAGCACCAGTGGCCGCAAGGCGCCGATCTGTGCGCGCAGCGCGATCAGCGTATCGATGGTGTAGGACGGTCCGTCGCGACGCAGCTCGCGATCGTCGGCACGCAGGCGCTGCTGGCCGGTGAGTGCCAGCTCGAGCATGGCCATTCGCTGCTGCGCTGACGCCCCGGGTTGCGCGCGATGCGGCGGCATGCGGCTTGGAATCATCAGCAGCTCGGCATTCAGTGCTTCGGCAGCTTCCCACGCCACGCGCAGGTGTCCGTGGTGCACCGGGTCGAAAGTACCGCCGAGGATTGCCAGTGGTTGCATGGATCGATGGTCGCGGTGATGCGCCAGGATTGGCGCGCTGACTGTGTTGGCGGCCACTGCGGCGAGCGCGGTGGGTTGCTGTCGCCGCCATGGCGGCTCCCACATTCAGATACGAACGCTGCGGCGAGGGTGAGGGGTTAGCGTGGAATGCGGCGTGGTGGGTCGAGACCCACCCGCCGGCGTCAGGTCATGGCGCGCGCGATCTTCGGGTCGGCGATCGCTGCCAGTGTGCGTTCCAGTTCGACCCATGGGTCCAGCCAGGGCAAACGGCCCTTGCCGGTTTTTTCGACCCGCGCCAGATCGGCCAGCCGTGCTTCCCAGAATGCAACACGACCGCGCTTGAGTGCGCCCTTGTAGATCGGATGGCGCGCCTGCCATATCCCGCGTTCGGCGCGCAGCGCCTGATCGGCGCTGGCGCCCGCCTCTACCGCGCTGGCGAGGCGGACCATCATGCCAAGCTGTCCTGACAGCCACGGCACCAGTCCGGGCACCTGATCGCCCTCGGCACGCAGCGCGGCCGCGATGCGCAGCGCGCGCGCGAGGTCGCCTTGCAACATCGCATCGGCCAGCTTGAACACATCGAAACGCGCGCTGTCCTCGACCAGGGATTCCAGTTCCGCAGCTCCGAGAACCTGCGATCCATTGTTGGAAGTAAGCAGCACCAGCTTGTCGATCTCCTGCGTTGCGGCCAGCAGATTGCCCTCGACGCGTGCCACCAGCGCGTCGACGGCATCGGAAGCCAGCTTGAGCCCGGCGCGCTCGGCACGCGCGGCGACCCATTGGACGGTCTCCGGCAACTTCAGGGGCCAAGCGGGACAGAAAACGCCGACATCCTGCACCGCTTCGACCCACTTCGTTTCGTGGGCCCGGCTCCAGGTCATCGCGGTGATCAGCAGCACCGTGTCCGGCGGCGGCCTGGCGCAGAAGTCGATGATCGCCGCGCTGCCGTCTTTCTCCGGCCTGCCGTTGGGCAGCCGCAAGTCGATCAGCTTGCGCGAGGCGAACAGCGACAGGCTGGCGCAGCTGCGCGCAAACTCGTTCCAGTCGTAGCCACGCTCGACATCCAGCACGTCGCGCTCGCCGTAGCCCACCTCGCGCGCGCGGCGGCGCACCGCATCGGCTGCCTCGACCACCAGCAGATGCTCGTCGCCGGCGATCAGATACACCGGTTTGAGATCGTCGAGATTGGCGAGGTGGCGTTCGATCTGATCGGGTTTGAGCTGCATCGGAACACTGTAGGGCAGGCCGTCCCGACCTGCCAGCGGGATCGGCGACGGCGTTTCGCTCACGATGTGTGGTTGCCGTGGGGCACCGAGCGGTGGGTCGAGACCCACCCTCCGGCGCGGGTCAGCGGAGGGCCTCGAGACGGCGTAGCACTTGCTGCACCATCTCGCGCTGCAGCTCGTTGCGGATCAGGTCCTGCTCGGACTGCGCACCGAGCGCCTGGGTCTCGTCGAAACTGAACTCGCGCTCGAGGGTCAATGGGGTGCGGGCCAACAGCACGCTGCCGTCGGCGCCGCTGACCTCCAGCTCGATGCGATAGCGCACCACGAATTCCTGCACGCGCGCGGTGTCGCCGACGGTGAGCACCTCGACGCTGGTGGTGTTGACCGGAATCGCAATGCGGCCGACGCCCGCAGTCCCGGCAGCGGCCTTCTCGAAACCGGCACGCTTGAGCGCGGCTTCGAGATCGCGCGCCAATGGACTGAAGGGATCGGCAACCTCCAGCGTGGCGCGCTGCAGGGCCAGCGGCAGCGCTACTTCGCCGCGTAGTGCAAAACCGCAAGACGACAGCACAATCGCCGTAGCCATCGACAGCAGCAGCAGGATCGAACGGAACATCGGAAACCTCGTCAGCATGGTTGCAGCCACGGCAGTGTCGCGCCTTTCAATGGATTCGATCCGTACTGGCCACGGCCCGCGCGATGCAGCGCGAGGCCCACTCAAGCCACCACGATGTTGACGATCTTGCCCGGCACCACGATCACCTTGCGTACGGTCTGCCCGTCGATGAACTTTTGCACGGCCGCATCGGCCATCGCCTGCGCCTGGACCGACTCGTTGCTCGCGTTCACCGCCACCTCGATGGTAGCGCGCAGCTTGCCGTTGACCTGTACTGCCAGGGTCAGCGCATCGCGCACCAGTGCGGCAGCATCCGCCTGCGGAAACGGGCGGTCCTCGATCAGGGTCTCGTGATGACCCAGCGCCTGCCACAGCGCGTGCGCGATGTGCGGGGTGATCGGATCGAGCAACAAGGTGACCGCTTCCCACGCTTCCTGCAGCACCGCGCGACCCTGCGCGGAATCGTCGTCGAATTTTGCCAGCGCGTTGATCAGCTCCATCACCGCCGCGATCGCGGTGTTGAAGGTGTAGCGCCGACCATAGTCGTCGCCGACCTTGGCGATGGTTTCATGCACCTGGCGGCGGATGGTTTTCTGCTCGCCAGACAGCGCGCCGACATCGAGCGCGGGCGCCGCACCGCGCGCGACGTGTTTGTGCACCTGCGCCCACAGTCGACGCAGGAAACGCGCCATGCCCTCGACGCCGGCCTCGCTCCACTCCAGCGACTGCTCGGGAGGGGCGGCGAACATCGAGAACAGACGCACCGTATCGGCGCCCAGGCGATCGACCAGGATCTGCGGATCGACACCGTTGTTCTTCGACTTCGACATCTTCTCGGTGGCACCGATCACCACCGGCTCGCCGTCGGCTTTCAGGCGCGCGCCGACGATCTTGCCCTTGGTGTCGAGATCGACGTCGACATCGGCGGGATTGATCCAGTGCTTCGAGCCGTCGTCGGCGTCGCGATAGAACGTCTCGGCGATCACCATGCCCTGGCACAACAGGTTCGTCGCCGGCTCATCGGACTGCACCAGCCCCGCATCGCGCATCAGCTTGTGCCAGAAGCGGAAGTACAGCAGGTGCATCACCGCGTGCTCGATGCCGCCGATGTATTGATCGATCGGCAGCCAATAGTCCGCGCGCTGGTCGAGGATGCCGTCAGCGCCCGGACTGGTGTAGCGCGCGTAGTACCAGCTCGACTCGACGAAGGTGTCGAAGGTGTCGGTCTCGCGTGTTGCCGGCGCGCCGGTTTCAGGATCGACGGTCTTGCGCCATTCCGGATCGGCCTTGATCGGGCTCTTGACGCCCTCGAACTTCACATCCTCGGGCAGCAGCACCGGCAACTGGTCTTCGGGCACCGCCACGGCCGAGCCATCGGCGCGATAGATGATCGGGATCGGGCAACCCCAGTAGCGCTGCCGCGACACGCCCCAGTCGCGTAGTCGGTAATTGACCTTGCGCTCGCCGATGCCCTTGTCGGCGATCGCAGTGGCGATCTGTTCGAAGGCCTGCTTGAAGGGGCTGCCGTCGGCAATCCACGGTGCCGAGTTCAACGCACAGGTGTCCTCGTCGCGCTTGCTGGCGTACCAATCCTTCCAGTGTGCGGCGTCGTAGGCGAACTCGCCTTGTGTCGCTTGCGGGTCCTTGCGATGCGCCACGACCTGCTCGATCGGCAGGCCGTACTTCAGCGCGAACGCGAAGTCGCGCTCGTCGTGCCCGGGCACCGCCATCACCGCACCGGTGCCGTAACCCATCAGCACGAAGTTGGCCACCCAGATCGGAAGCTTGTCGCCGGTCAGGGGATGGATCGCAAAGCGGCCGGTGGCCATGCCGCGCTTTTCCATCGTCTCGAGCGCGGCTTCAGTCACGTCGGTGCGCGTGCACTCGGCGCAGAACGCAGCGAGCGCTGGATTGTCCTGCGCGGCCGCAACCGCGATCGGATGCTCGGCCGCCACCGCCATGTAGGTCGCACCCAGCAGGGTGTCGGGCCGCGTGGTGTAGATGCGCAGCGTGTCGGTCGCAGCGTCGACCGCAAAATCGATCTCCAGGCCTTCCGAGCGCCCGATCCAGTTGCGCTGCATGGTCTTGACCGATTCCGGCCAGCCGTCGAGCGCGTCGATTTCGCGCAGCAGTTCCTCGGCATAGCGGGTGATGCGGAAGAACCACTGCGGGATCTCGCGCCGCTCGACCAACGCTCCGGATCGCCAGCCGCGCCCGTCGACCACCTGCTCGTTGGCCAGCACCGTCTGGTCGACCGGGTCCCAGTTGACCACCGAGTTCTTGCGATACACCAGGCCCTGGTTGAACAGGCGCACGAAGAACAGCTGCTCCCAGCGGTAGTACTCCGGCTTGCAGGTCACCACTTCGCGCGACCAGTCGTAGGCATAGCCGAGCGCGTGCAGCTGGCGCCGCATGTTCTCGATGTTGGCGTAGGTCCAGCCGGCGGGCGGGATGTTGTGCTTGATCGCGGCGTTCTCGGCCGGCAGACCGAAAGCATCGAAACCGATCGGCTGCAGCACGTTGAAGCCCAGCATGCGCTTGTGGCGACTGATCACATCGCCGATGGTGTAGTTGCGCACATGCCCCATGTGCAGTGCACCCGAGGGATAGGGCAGCATCGACAGGCAGTAGTACTTCGGCCGCGTGGCATCTTCCACCACCTCGAACGCACGGGTCCGGGTCCAGTAGTCCTGGGCGGCGGCCTCGACGGCCTTGAAATCGTAGGTTTCTTGCATCGGTCGACGATGGCGCGACAGTCGCGCCGGATTCCATGCGGGCAGACCCGCGAGGTTAGCGCAGCGCTGCTGCCGGAGGAACCGTCACCGCTGCCGCCGGTCCCGACCGCATGCGCTGCGGGGTCAGAAGTACGGCTTGATCCGGCCCAGCGCGATGCCCGCAGCCACCGCACCCCAGATGAACCACACCGGCACCTTGACGCGTGCGATCAGTCGCGCCAACGCGTCCTCGTCGGCGCTGCTGGCCTTGCCTGCAGCCACCTTGCCGAACAGCGCGCCGAAGGGCTTTAACTGGATGCGGATCATCAGTCCGAGGGCGATGATGGTGCCGATGATCGCCAGCTTGAGCGACAGCCAAGGCGTGCTGGCGATGCTGGCCGTGCCGATCCACAGCAGGCATGCGCCGGCCAGGCAGCCCAGTGCGATCGCGATGCGCAGCGCAAAGTCGACCTGCGCCAGTCGATGGCCGAGCGCGGAATTCTCGAGACGGAACACGCTCCAGGTCAGTGCCAGCCACGCAGCGCTGCCGATCCAGATCGCCGGCAGCCACGCGCGCAGCGGCGCGAGCAGGCCTGCGTAGGCTGCCAGCGTGAGCCCGAATGCGAGGGTCAGGATCAGGCAGGTGCGTGGCACCATGTCGAGCAGCAGCATGGTCTTGCCGGCCCACAGCCGCACCGTAACCGGCGCGGCCCGATTGGCAATCGTGCCGGCGGTGTAATAGACCGCCAGATCGGTGCCAAGCCAGTAGCCCGCCGCCAGGATGTGCGCCACCACCCACCACTGATAATCCACCCGCGCCCCCGATTGGTCCGGACAACTTGTGGCGCAGTTTACGCGAGGCGCTCGAGTCGCACAGCTCCGAGCTGGAACCCATTGTGGGAGCCGCCATGACGGCGACTGCGACAAGCCATCAGCGCCGCCGTCGCTGCCATGGCAGCTCCCACATGGACCATCGTGACGTCGACCAGATTCCGGATGCGCAACTTTTCCTTGTGGGAACACCCAAGTTCGCAGGTTTGACCAGGTTCCGGACGCGACAGGTTTTCCATGTGGGAGCCGCCATGGCAGCTCCCACATGGAACATCGTGACGTCGACCAGATTCCGGATGCGCAAGTTTTCCTTGTGGGAACACCCAAGGTCGCAGGCTTGACCAGGTTCCGGACGCGACAGGTTTTTCATGTGGGAGCCGCCATGGCGGCGACTGCGGCAGGCCATCGGCACCGCTGTCGCCGGCATGCCGGCTCCCAGAGGAAAAATGGTGATCGTCGGCAAGTCTGAGCGAGCGGCGAGCGGCGTGTGACGCGCTGCTACTGGCGCCAATGGATCGCGCTGCTTATGCTCCGGGACCGGCACCACACGACCACCACCGGAGATTCCCGTGCGCCAGACCTTGCTCGCCGCTGTACTTTCGATTGCCCTGCCCGCCGCCACTGCGCAGACCAGCGCATCGACCAGTGCCGAACCGCCGCAGCTGACCGTGGTGCACTGTGCCGCGCTGATCGACGTCGACGCCGGCCGCAAGCTGGGGCCGCACAGTATCGTGATCGCCAACGATCGCGTCCGCGAAGTGCGCGCCGGGCGCGCGCAGATCGATGGCGCCAGCGTGATCGATCTGCCCGGCCACACCTGCATGCCGGGCCTGATCGACATGCACACCCATATCACCAACGAGACCAACAAGGACGCCTACAGCGAGGGCTTCCGCCTCAACCAGCCCGACTATGCATTTCGCAGCGTGGTGTATTCCGAGCGCACGCTATTGGCCGGATTCACCAGCGTGCGCAATCTCGGCGACGATGGCGTGATCTCCATCTCGCTGCGCTCGGCGATCAACCAGGGCATGATCAAGGGGCCGCGCATCTTCACCTCCGGCAAGTCGATCGCCACCACCGGCGGTCATGCCGACCCCACCAATGGTTGGGCGCGTCGCCTGCAGGGCGATCCCGGTCCGGCCGAGGGCGTGATCAATTCGCCCGACGAGGCGCGCAAGGCGGTGCGCCAGCGCTACAAGGAAAGCGCCGATCTGATCAAGATCACCGCCACCGGCGGCGTGCTGTCGTTCGCCAAGAACGGCCAGAACCCGCAGTTCTCGCTCGATGAAGCCAAGGCCATCGTCGATACCGCGCACGACTACGGCATGAAGGTCGCAGCGCACGCGCACGGCGACGAGGGCATGCAGCGCGCGATCCTCGCCGGGGTCGACTCGATCGAACACGGTACCTACATGAGCGACGAGACCATGCGCCTGATGAAGGAAAAGGGCACCTGGTACGTGCCGACGATCAGTGCCGGCGTGTTCGTCGGCGAGATGGCCGCAAAGCCTGGCTACTATCCCGAGATCGTGCGTCCGAAAGCGCTGGCGGTGGGGCCGCTGATCCAGGCCACTTTCGGCCGCGCATACAAGGCTGGGGTGAAGATCGCATTCGGCACCGATGCGGGCGTATTCCCGCACGGCCGCAACGCGCGCGAGTTCGAGCTGATGGTCGGCGCCGGGATGCCGCCACTGGAAGCGATCCAGTCCGCGACCCGCAACGCCGCCGAACTGCTTGGCGAAAGCGCCAACCTCGGCGGACTGAGCAGCGGCAAGTACGCCGATCTGGTCGCGGTCGAGGGCGACCCGCTGGAAGACATCACGCGGATGCAGTCGATGGCCTTCGTGATGAAGGGTGGCGTCGTTTACAAGTCACCGTAGCTGCGGCCAAGCCAGGCGGCCGGCGCGCGGCCGCTTGGCAAATCCCGCGCAGGCCCCACAATGGGGGGATACCGCTTCCGGAGTTCCCCATGTCCGCTTCCGCTTTCGTGTTCGACGTCACCCAGGCCGATTTCGAAGAAAAGGTCCTGCTCGCCTCCACGCGGGTGCCGGTGCTGGTCGATTTCTGGGCGCCGTGGTGCGCGCCGTGCCGCGCGCTGTCGCCGACCCTGGACAAGCTGGCCGAGGAGAACAACGGCAATCTGCTGGTCGCCAAGGTCAATACCGATGAGCAGATGCAGCTGGCGACCCTGTTCGGCATCCGCTCGCTGCCGACGGTGATGCTGATCCGCGATGGCCGCCCGGTCGACGGCTTCATGGGCGCGCAGCCCGAATCGGTGATCCGGCAGTTCCTTGAACCGCATCTGGGCGATGCCGCGCCAGCGCTGGATGAAGAACTGCCGCCCGAGCCCGAACCCGAACCCGAGCCGCAGCTGTCGGCGCAGGAAACCATTGCCATCCTGCAAGCGCGGCTCGCGGCCGAGCCGGACAAGGACGAGCTCAGGCTCGAACTGGCGCAGGCGCTGATGGGTACCGGCGCGGTGGCCGAGGTGGAGGCGATTCTCGATCAACTGCCGGCCGATCTCGCTGAAGGGGATGCGGCCAAGACGCTGCGCGCGCGACTCGGATTTGCCCACGCGATCGTCGGCGCGGCGTCGCTGCGCGAGCTGGCCGCGCAGGTCGAAACCACGCCAGGCGATCTGCGCGCGCGGCATCAGCTTGGCACCCGTTTCCTGCTCGAGGGCGAGTATGCGCAAGCCGTCGACCAGTTCCTGGAGATCATGCGCCGCGATCGCAAGTTTGACGAAGACCTCGGCCGCCGCACCCTGATCCAGGCCTTTGCGATGATCGACGATGCGGATCTGGTCAGCGCAACGCGGCGCAAGATGGCTGCGCTGCTGTTCTGAGCGCAGCGCCGCGGGTGTCACCACGAAGCATACGAAAACCCGCTGCGGTCAACTTGCGGCAAGGCGCTCGCGCACCACCGCCTCGGCCTGCGCACAGACCTCGTCGGGCGCCAGCGATCCGTCGATCCAGGCCGCGCCGGTTGGTGCCTCGAAGCGCTCCTGCACGGCATCGACCAGCGCGGCCTCGCGGTCGCCGGCAGGATGGTCGCGGGTTTCAGCGGCAACCCGCGCGCGCGCCAGTGTGAGCGGCACGTCGAGCCACAGCATGATCAGGCTCGCGCCAAGACGCCTGGCCAGTTCGGCCAGCTTTTCTCGATCGCGCTCGCGCGACAGGGTCATGCCGTCCAGCATGGTGGGCTCGCCCAGCGCCAGATTGACCTCGGCGGCCAGCAGCACTGCGCGGAACGCGGCGCGCTTTTCGGTCGGCGTGTAGCGGCAGCGCGGGAACATCGCAGCACGCACCGCATCGCGGCACACCCGACGCAGCCCGAAGGTCTGCGCCAGATAGGCGGCCAGCGTCGACTTGCCCGCACCCGGCAGGCCGATCAGGGCCACGATCGCAGGTTTTGCCATCGCGTTCACCGCACTCCGGTTGCAAGCCAGCCTAAGCTAGCGCGAATCCTGCTGGCCTGTAACAAAGCCCGCCCCAAGCTGGGCACTGAAGATGCCAGCGGCAACGTCGCCGAATGCAGCGCTGACTGCGCAAAGCCCGGCAGCGCCTGCGGCGGCGCGGAACAGCCCGATGAGCGCTGTCGACTGGCCGCTGGCGCGCGAATCCGGCACCATCGCAGAATGACCCAGCCCGCCCGCCGCACCCTTGCCCAGCGCCTGCGTATCCAGCGCTATCTGATTACCGGGCTGCTGACCCTGTTGCCGCTGTGGCTGACTTTCGTGGTGTTCAAGTTCGTGTTCGGACTGCTGTCCGGGTTGTCGTCGCCATGGATCGCTGCGCTCTCGCAACAGCTCACGCGCGCGTTCCCGGCCAACACCGAGTGGCTCGGTGCCGAGTGGGTGCAGTCGAGCTTCGCGCTGGTAGCGACCCTGTTGCTGGTCTATGCGGTCGGCCTGCTGGCCACGCGCGTGTTCGGCCAACGCCTGCTGGGCGCGATGGAGGCCCTGATCGCGCGCATCCCGCTGGCGCAGACCATCTACGGTGGCGCCAAGAAGCTGCTCGAGATCATGCAGACCAAGCCCGATGGTGCGCAGCGCGTGGTGCTGATCGACTTTCCGCATGCCGGCATGAAGGCGGTGGGGCTGGTCACGCGCGTGTTCACCAATGCCGGCGACGGGCGCGAGTACGCGGCCGTGTATGTCCCGACCACGCCGAACCCGACCTCGGGCTATCTCGAAGTAGTGGCGGTCGAGGACCTCACGCAGACCGACTGGAGCATGGACCAGGCAATGGCCTTCATCATTTCCGGCGGCGCGATCGCACCCGACCCGATCCGCTTCGGCAGCGCGCGCAAATGACATCGAGCACACAGCAAGCACAGACGGCGAACCCCGCCGACAGCCAGCGCACCCAGCACCTGTTCGTGGTGCTTGCCGCATTCTTCGTGTGCAACGCCCTGATGGCCGAATTCATCGGGGTCAAGGTGTTCGCGCTGGAGCCTACGCTGGGCATCGACGACATCGGCTGGAACCTGTACGGCATCAGCGGCACGCTCAACTTCACCGCCGGCGTGCTGCTGTGGCCGGTGGTGTTCCTGATGACCGACATCATCAACGAGTTCTTCGGCCGGCGCGGCGTGCGCTTCATATCGTGGCTCGCCGTCGCGCTGATCGTGTATGCGTTCGGATTCGCGTTTACCGCGATCCACCTTGCACCCGCCTCGTTCTGGGTTGCAGCCGGTCAGGCCCAGGGTGTGGAGGACATGCAGGTCGCGTTCGCCGCGATCTTCGGCCAGGGTTTGTGGACGATCGCAGGTTCACTGGTGGCGTTCCTGGTAGGCCAATTGGTCGACGTGAGCATCTACCACCGGGTGCGGCGGATTACCGGCGAGCGCATGGTGTGGCTGCGCGCCACCGGCTCGACCCTGGTCTCGCAGCTGGTCGACAGCTTCATCGTGCTCTACATCGCCTTCGTGCTCGGTCCGCAGCAATGGAGCATCGCGCAGTGGCTGGCGGTAGGCACGGTGAACTATCTGTACAAGGCAGCGCTTGCGCTGGCGCTCACACCGGTCATCTACCTCGGCCACCGTGCCATCGTCGCCTGGCTGGGCGAGCGCACGGCGAAAGCGCTCAAGGAACGCGCTGCCGCGAGGGGATAGCTGCGTCTGCACGGATGCAGCGTCTGCCCCTGCACGAGCGCGCCGCGCGCGCGACCGCAGCAAAGGGGTGCGCGGTGCATTCCGTGTGGGGCGGACGCGCACGGGGTGCGCTCCTACATGGGTGCAGTGTGGACGGACATCGATGCGGCGTGGAAGGGTGCAGGAGCGCGTGGTGCGCGCGACGGCAACGATCGGTGGCGCGGTGCGTTCCGGACGGGACGCTTGCGGGAGGATGCGCGAGCGCAGGTGTGCGGCGCGGACGGGCATTGGTGCAGCGTGAATCGTTGCACAAGCGCGCAGTGCGCGCGACCGCAGCAAGGGGGCGTTTACGCGGAACCGAGCGTCTACACGGTGTGTCGAAAAACACAGCGGGGCGCTGCGAGCGCCCCGCTGCGGTACGCTTGTAATCAGCCCGGGGGCATGATCACGCTGTCGATTACGTGGATCACGCCGTTGCTGGCCTTGATGTCGGTGGTGGTGACGTTGGCACCATTGACGGTAACCTTGCCGCCGGCAACCGCGATCTTGACGTCGGCGCCATTGACGGTGGTGGCCGAGGTCAGCTTGACCACGTCGGCTGCGAGCACCTTGCCCGCTACCACGTGATAGGTCAGGATCGATGCGAGCTTGGCCTTGTTTTCCGGCTTGAGCAGGTTCTCCAGCGTGCCGGCCGGCAGCTTGGCGAACGCTGCATCGGTCGGCGCGAACACGGTGAACGGGCCGGTGCCTTCCAACGTGGCAACCAGCCCGGCGGCGGTCAGGGCAGCGGTGAGGGTTTCGAAATCGGCGTTGGTGCTGGCGATGCCGACGATGGTCGGTGCGGCCTTGTCCATTTCGCTGTGCTTGCCATGGTCCTCGGCAAAAG
>JBBSDI010000007.1:0-27615 GCA_038249585.1 Lysobacterales bacterium
GGACGGGCTGCCGGATCCGGCCATCGTGCGCAGCGGCGCACACCTGCTGGATGCCTTCCAGTGGGAGCGCGAGCGCCACCTGCTGTGGCCGTGGCTGCCGCCGTCGGCGTCTGCGCGGCGGCTGGGCGATGCGCCCGATCCACGCGCGGTACACGACAACGCGGTCGAGCTGCTGCGTCTGGGCCCACAGCTGCGCTGCGTATTCGCTGGCGCACTGGACCCCGCACTGGCGCAACGATTGCTGGCATCTGGTTTATCGTTGACCGTCAGCGCGGATCCGGCCGACGACTATCAGGGCCGGGTTGCCGCATTGGCCGCATGCCTGCCACTACCACCGAGGAACACCGCATGAGCTCCGACGCCAGCGCTGCAGCAGAAGTCCTGGACCGCATCGCGCGCGATGGCGATCCGCAGACGCTGCTGCGCGACCCGCAGGAACTGGCGTTCTTCGCCCAGGATGTGTATGCCGAAGGCGTGCCACTGGCAGCGGTGCTGCGACCGGCCGACGTGGAGTCGCTGGCGCGCGCGCTGCACACGCTGACCGCGGCCGGCATCTGCGTGGTCGCGCGCGGCGGCGGGCTGTCGTATACCGATGCCTACCTCGCAGCGACCCCGGCCTCGGTGCTGATCGACATGTCGCGTCTGGATCGGGTCATCGAGATCAACACGGCCGATCGCTACGTCGTGGTCGAGGCCGGCTGTACGTGGGCCGCGCTGGATGCAGCACTGCAGCCGCACGGCCTGCGCACGCCCTACTGGGGCCCGCTGTCGGGACTGCGCGCGACCATCGGCGGCGCGCTCTCGCAGGGCAGCGTGTTCCTGGGCTCCGGGCTGCATGGCTCGGTCGGCGACAGCGTGCTCGGAATCGACGTGGCCTGCGCCGACGGTCGCATCCTGCGCACCGGCAGCGCGGCAGCCGGCAACGCAGCACCGTTCCTGCGCTATTTCGGGCCCGATCTGACCGGTTTGTTCGTCGGCGATGCGGGCAGCCTCGGGATCAAGGTGCGCGCCAGCCTGCGCCTGATTCAGCGCCCCGCGGCGCTGGACTATCTGAGCTTCGAATTCGAGCAAGCCGGCAGCATGATCGCGGCGATGAGCGAGATCTCCCGCCACGGCCTGGCCAGCGAGTGTTTCGGCTTCGACCCGGTGCTGGCACAGATGCGCATGAAGCGCGCGAGTCTGGGCAGCGACGCGCGCACGCTCGGCGAAGTGGTAAAGAAAGCAGGCCTCATCGAAGGCATCAAGCTGGTTGCCGCGGGGCGCAACTTCCTCGATCCGGAAAAGTTCTCGGCGCATCTGGCGATCGAGGCCGACAGCGAGGCGGCGATTGCCACGCGGGTGGCGGCTGCGCGGCACATCCTGGGTCGCAATGGTCGCGAGATCGACAACTCGATCCCGAAAGTGCTGCGCAGCCAACCGTTCGTGCCGCCCAACAACATGCTCGGCCCTGCCGGCGAACGCTGGGTGCCGGTGCACGGCATCGTGCCGCACTCGTGCGCGGCAGCGACCCACGCCGCGGTCGAAGCGCTGTTCGCGCGCGAGCGCGACACGCTCGCAGCGCACGCGATCGAGGTCGGCTATCTGTTCACCACGGTGGCAGCGCAAGGCTTTCTGATCGAGCCGGTGTTCTACTGGCCGGACTCGCATACCGCGTACCACAAGCGCATGGTCGAGCCGGATCATCGCGCGCGGTGCGGCGAGCCGGCCGCGAATCCGGCCGCACGCGCGGTCGTGGCGCGCCTGAAATCCGAGGTCGCGGCCGTGTTGCGAGCGCAGGGCGCCGCCCACTTCCAGCTCGGCAAGTTCTATGCGTATCGCGAGGGCCGCGATCCGGCAGCGCTGGCCCTGCTGGATGCGATCAAGCGTCAGCTCGATCCGCAGGGGCTGATCAATCCAGGCGTGCTGCGCTGAATCGTGCGCAGCCGGCCACTACAGCCGCGCGCGTTGCAGCGCCCAGGCCGAGCGCAAGGCATCGCGGTGCCGTGGGTCGGCGATCGCGATCAGGGCCATCGCGCGGGCATCGACGTCGAGCCCGCCGATCGCGGCCACGCCGTGCTCGGTGACCACGATATCCACATCCAGTCGCGGCACGCCGACGATGTCGTGCTCGCCCAGCCGCGGCACGATGCGCGAGAGCGTGTTGGCGCGCGCACTGGCGAGCAGGCCGATGATGGACGCACCGCCCTGCGACAGCCGCGCGCCACGCGCGAAATCGCCGAGCCCGCCGACACCGCTGATCTGCGCGCCATCGATGGTCTCGGCCGACACCTGGCCGAGCAGGTCGACCGCGATCGCGGCATTGATCGATTTGAAGCACGCTATCTCGCGCAGCACGCCGATGTCGTGGGTGTGCGAGACCGGCGCGAACTGCACCAGGCTCGGGTCGGCGACCGCCGCGTACAGCGCGGGCGTGCCCAGCGCGACGCCACACACGACCGGCGGTCGCTCGGGGTTGCGCGGCGCCAGCGCGCCGGCGGCTTCCAGCAGCAGCAACGAATCCGACACCATGCCCGAGTGCACGCGCAAGTTTCGCCGGCCCACCAGTGCACGCAGCACCGCGGCCTGCAGTTTGCCCAGCCCGAACTGCAGCGTATCGCCATCATCGACCAGTGCTGCGATGTGGGCGGCCAGCTGGGTGGTCGCCGGATCGGGCGCAGGATCGGGCGATTCCAGCAGCACCGCATCCGCCTCCACGAGGGCGTCGATGCGCGCATGCGCTATGCCCGGACCGCGGGTGCGCGGCATGCGCGGATTGACGTGCGCGAATACCTGCCGCGCATTGACCAGCGCCGCCGGGGTGAAATCGGCGGCGATTCCCAGCGAGTGCATGCCGTCGGCATCCGCAGGTGCGACCTGCAGCAGGGCGATGTCGAAAGTGCTCGCCGCGAGCTGCCGCACGAACTGGCTGTAGGCCAGCGGCTGCAGCGCGAAGCGGCCATCGGCCCAGCATCCGCGCCATTCAGGCGCGAGGAAGATGTTGCGCATTCGCGCGGCCGGGTGCAGCGCGCCGAAGTCGAAGCGGTTCACGCCCGGGATATGCACGCCGCAGAACTCGACACCTTCGGCGATCGCGGGCATCGCGCGCAGCCAGCGCTCGAACAGCGCCGAGTGCCCGCCGCAACCGGGCGCATACACACGCATGCCGGGTGCGAAGGCGCGCGCGAAGCTGTCTGGATCGAGCTTGTGCATGCGTACAGCATACTTAGCGGCGCGCATGCTGCGCGGATCGGAATCTGGCCATGGCGACGCTGACCGAACAGCTTGCACTGCTTGTGCTGCGTCCGGTGCCGCTGCATCTGCGCACGCGCGCGGCCGCGCATGTGCTCGACTGGGTTGGCTGCAGCACGGGTGCACTGCGCGATCCCTTCGCGGTGGTCTTGGGCGGGCTCGCAGCCGAGGCCGCTGCCGGCGCATGCAGCGCGCTCGGCCATGGCGCGCGCACGGCCGAAGCCGCCCTGTTGCGCAACGCAGCCTTGGGCAACCTGCTGGAAATGGACGACGTGCACCGCGCCGCGACCCTGCACCCCGGGCCGATCGTGATCCCCGCAGCCTTGGCTGCCGCGGAAAGCCAGGCTGCCGACGCGGGCGCGTTTCTCGATGCCGTGGTGCGCGGCTACGAGGCCACGATCCGTATCGGCCGCGCGCTCGGCGCATCGCACTATCGGCATTGGCATACGACCTCCACTGCCGGCGCATTCGGGGCTGCAGCGGCCACCGCCTCGATCATGGGTCTGGGTGCGCAGGCGATTGCCGATGCCTTCGGCAACGCCGGCATTCGCGCCGGCGGGCTGTGGCAGATGCGCCATGAAGCGGTGCCGACCAAGTCGCTGGTCAATGCGGAGGCCGCACGCAGCGGCTGGCTGGCAGCGGTGCTGGCCGCGCGCGGCGTGCCGGGTCCGCGCACGCTGCTGGAAGGCCCGCAAGGTCTGTTTGCCGCCACCTCGGTGCAGGCCGATCCGGCCGCCATCATCGCCGATGGATCGGGCTGGTTGATCGAGCAGGTCAGCTTCAAACCTTGGCCGGCGTGTCGCCATGCACATCCGGCGATCGATGCGCTGCGTCGTGCACTTCCCACGGCGATCGATCCCGCTACGCCGGCCCGGATCGAGATCGCCACCTATGCCGATGCGCTGCGCTTTTGCGACCGGCCGCAGCCACGCACCGAAATGGAAGCCAGGTTCAGCTTGCAGCACTGCGCCGCACTGGTCATCGCACACGGCACACCGCGACTGGAGCACTTCCTGCCGGCCGCGCTGGAGAGTGCGACGCTGGCGCAGCTGCGTGCGCGGGTGGTGCTCAGCGAGCACGCGGGTCTGAGTGCGCGCTACCCCGCGCACTTCGGCGCACGTGTGCGGGTACTGCTGCGCGACGGCACGATTCTGGAGGGTGTCGCCGACGACGCGTGGGGCGATCCCGAGTGGCCGCTCGACGATGCTGCACTGATCGACAAGGCCTACACCCTGATGGCCTGGGGCGGGCTGTCGTCGGCGGCGGCCGGGCGCTTGGCCGAGGCGGTCATCACGCTGCCGCGTGGCGGGGATCTACGTGCGCTCGGCGCCGCGCTGCAGGAGGCCGCATGAACGACGTGCTGTCGCGCGCGATCGTGCATGCGCTGGGCTTGGATCCCGCAGCGATCCCCGCACCAGCGCGCGCGGCTACGCGCATGTTCCTGCTCGATTCGCTGGCGGTCGGCATCAGCGGCGCGCGGCTGCCGGACGCACAGCGCCTCGCACAGGCGCTGGCGCGCTCGGGCAGTGGCAGCGAGGCGCGTGTACTGACCACCGGCGAGCTGCTGCCGGCGCCGCAGGCGGCGCTGCGCAACGCATGGCAGATCCACAACCAGGAATTCGACTGCGTGCATGAGGCGGCCGTGGTGCACCCGATGGCGGTGGTGCTCGGCGTGCTGCTGGCGGTGGCCGAGCGCCGCGCGAATCGCGAGCGCGACCCGGTTTCCGGCAGCGAGTTCTGCGCCGCGCTGATCGTGGCGGTGGACATCGCCACCACCATCGGCATGTGCGCGCGTGCGCCGATGCGGTTCTTCCGCCCCGCGATGGCCGGCGCGCTGGGCGCCCTGGCCGGTGCGGCGCGGCTGGAGCGACTGCACCCCGAATCGCTGCGCCGCGCCTACGGACTGCTGCTCGGCCAGCTCTCGGGGACCATGCAGGCGCACCTGGAAGGCACGCCCGGACTGCCGCTGCAGATCGGCGTCAATGCGCGCGCGGCGGTCACTGCACTGGATTTCGCGAGCGCCGATCTGAGCGGTCCGCTGGATGCGCTGGAAGGACCATTCGGGTACTTCAGCCTGATCGACGGGCAGTTCGATCTGGCACCGTTCGACGATCTGGGTCGCCGCTTTCGCATCTGCGAGGTCAGCCACAAGCCCTTTCCCACCGGCCGCGCCGCGCACGCCGCGCTCGACGGCATCGCGCAGCTGCAGCGCGCGCAAGCATTCGGCGCTGCCGATGTGGCGCAGGTGGTGCTGCATGCGCCGCCCCTGATTCGCCGCCTGGTAGGGCGCGAGGCCAGCGCCGACATGACGCCCAGCTGGGCGCGTCTGTGCCTGCCCTATCTGGTCGCCACCCGATTGCTGACCGGCAGCGTGCGAGTCGAGGATTTCGATCCGCAGGCGCTGACCGACCCCGCGCGGCTCGCACTCGCCGCGCGGGTAAGCTGGCAGCCCAACGCCTGCGAGGATCCCAACGCGCTGGTGCCGCAGTCGCTGAGCATCCAGCTACGCGATGGCCGCGGTCGGCGCATCGAGATGCCGGCGGTGTTGGGCGCGCCGAGCGTGCCGCTGGATCGCACAGCGCAGCTGCTGAAGTTCAACGCCTGCCTCGACAGCGCGCCGGGCGCGTATCCGGCGGCACGACGGCAGGCGCTGCTGGCGATGGTCGACGATCTCGACCACCTCGCCGACATCCGCGACCTGGTTTCCCTGTGCATCAACGCCTGAACCCAAGCCCCATGCCGACGCCGACCTATCTGGAATCCTTCGACATCCGTCAGCTGCTGACGGACTTTCCGCTCGACGAAGGTTTTGCTGCGCGCCACGCGGTGCTCTCGCGCGATGAGTTGTTCGTCCGTCAGGACGCGCTGTTCGCACGCTGCATGCAGCGCGCGTGGCAGATTCCGTTCTACCAGCGCCTGTGGGGTAACGCGGGGATCGAGGCGGGCGACATCCGCGGGCTTGCCGATATCGGCAAACTGCCGGTTTACGGCAAGCACCAGATCATGCAGTCGGTGGCAGCCAACCCACCACTGGGCGACTTCCATGGCTGGCGCGACGGCAGCGTGGCCGGCGACGTGCCGCTGATCTTCCACACCACCTCCGGCACCACCGGCCGACCGCAGCCGCTGGTGTTCTCGCCACGCTCGCGCGAGGTGCAGTCGATCCTGCTCGCGCGCCTGTACCGCTGGCAGGGCCTGCGCGCGGGCGATGTGGTGCACTCGGTCTATGGCCACGGCATGATCAACGGCGGCCACTACGTACGCGAAGCGGTGACCCACTACACCCAGGGCCTGTTCTGTTCGGCCGGCACCGGGGTCGAGACGCGCTCGCAGCAGCAGGTGATGCTGATGCGCGACTTCGGCGCGAGCGTCATCGTGGGCTTCGCCGACTACATCAAGAAGCTCGCCGAGGTTGCGCGCGAGCATGGCATCGAGCCCGGCCGCGACATCCCGCTGCGCATGATCTGCGGCCACCTGGGGCGCGAATCGCGCGACGCGCTGTCGGCGGCCTGGGGCGGGGTGCAGATGTTCGACTGGTACGGCGTGGGCGACACCGGTGCGATCGCCGGCGAAGGGCCCGACCACGACGGCATGTACCTGATGGAGGACGCGCAGTACGTGGAGATCCTGCACGTCGACAATGGCCAGCCGGTCGTCGAAGGCACCGAGGGCGACATGGTGGTGACCTGCCTGTACAAGGACGACATCTATCCGATCATCCGCTTCAACACCCACGACGTGACCCGCACCCTGACCACCCCCTCATCGCTGGGTCTGAACCTGCGCCGCATCGAGGGTTTTCTGGGGCGCAGCGACAACATGGTCAAGATCCGCGGCATCAACGTGTTTCCGCAGGCGCTGGCGCCGATCCTCGAAGCCCACCCGGCGTTTGCCGGCGAGTTCATCTGCGAGGCGCTCCGCGATGCCGCCGGTCGCGATGCGCTGACCGTGCGGATCGAGGCGCACTGCGCGGCCGACGATCCGGTGGTGGCGGCCGCATTCGCAGCCCTGCTGCGTGCCAGGCTCGGCGTCGATTGCGCGGTGGTGCTGGAAGCACGCGGCGCGCTCGCGCTGCTGACCGGGATCGAGACCCGGCAAAAACCGGTGCGTCTGATCGACCGGCGTTTCGCATGAGCGTCCGTCGACGAACCACGCCCATGGTCGTGCGCACGGGTCGGATCGAGCACCGAGGATCGCCCGATGCGTGAGCTGCTTGGCGCCGATGTCACAACGCAGCGCGCGCTGCTGGCGCAGGGCGCACTGACGGCGGTCGAAATGGCAACCGCCTATCTGGATGCCATCGAGCACAGCCAGCCCACGCTCAATGCGTTCATCGCCATCGATCGCGAACGCACGCTGGCGGCGGCGCGCGACTCCGATGCGCACCGCGCACGGCAGGGTGCGCGCGCGCTCGAGGGCGTGGCGATTGCGGTCAAGGACAACCTCGACGTCGCCGGCTGGCGCACCACCGCCGGCATGGCCACGCGGCGCGATGCAGCACCTGCAGCGCACGACAGTGCTGCGGTCGCCAAGCTGCGCGATGCGGGTGCGGTGATCCTCGGCAAGCTCAACATGCACGAGGCCGCACTGGGTGCTGACAATCTCAACCCGCACTTCGGCGCGTGCCACAACCCGCATCGGCACGGCTACACGCCGGGCGGCTCCAGCGGCGGCTCGGGTGCCGCGGTCGCGGCCAATCTTTGCAGCGCGGCACTCGGCTCGGACTCGATGGGCTCGGTGCGGATTCCCGCCAGCTATTGCGGCGTGTTCGGTCTGAAACCCAGCTTCGGCGCGATCAGTCCGCGCGGCAGCGTGTGCGTGTCGCGACGCCTGGATCATGTCGGTCCGCTGGCGCGCTCGGCGCGCGACCTCGGACTGTTGCTCGCGGCGATGGCGGGTTTCGATCCGGCGTGCGCGCAGTCGCGCGCGGTCGAATTCGCCGCGGCCGGCGCAGGCCCGCGGCGCATAGGCGTGCCCGCGCTGACAGCAATCGACATCGATCCGGAGGTGGGCGCTGCCTTTGTGCGCGGTCTGGACATGCTGCGCGCCGCCGGGCATCTGATCGTCGCGCTGCCAGCAGCGCAGCTGGATTCGGGCACGGTGCGGCGAAGCGGCCTGCTCGTTTGCGAGGCGGAAATGCTGGTCGAGCATGCCGATCACTGGCGCACGCGGCGCGCCGATTTTTCGCCGCAGCTGGCCGGCATGCTGGCGTGGGCGGAGCGCAAGTCGGCGCTCGAGTTCGTCGCCGCGCAGCGCGCGATGGATGCAGCCCAGGTGCAGGTGCAGATGTGGCTTGCCAGCTGCGACGTGCTGGCGTCGCCGACCACGCCGCAGCGTGCCTTTGCATTCGGCGCGCCGGTGCCGGCGAACCAGGCCGACTTGACCTGTTTTGCCAGCATGGCGGGCGTTCCGGCATTGTCGCTGCCGCTGCCGGTCGGCGCGGGCGAGCTGCCGATCGGGCTGCAGCTGATCGGGCGGATCGGGGATGACTTGCGACTGTTGGCGCTGGCGCAGACGTGCAGCGAATGGCGCAACAGCGGCGAATGGCCACTCGCAGCCACTACCTGAGCATTTGAACTCGCCACCCCCATGCCCCCACTGCACGACATCCGCGTTCTGGACCTCTCGCGCATTCTCGCCGGCCCGTGGGCGACCCAGATGCTGGCCGATCTCGGCGCGCACGTGATCAAGGTCGAGCGGCCCGGTGAGGGCGACGACACGCGCCGCTGGGGACCGCCGTGGCTGACCGATGGCAACGGCCAGCCCAGCGCGGAATCGGCGTACTACCTCGGCGCCAATCGCGGCAAGCAGTCGGTGGCGATCGATTTCACCCGCAGCGAGGGCGCCGAGCTGGTGCGCGCGCTGGCGCGCGACGCGCACGTAGTGGTGGAGAACTTCAAGGTCGGTGGGCTGGCGAAGTACGGGCTCGACTGGGATTCGTTGCGCGCGATCAATCCGCGCCTGGTGTATTGCTCGATCACCGGCTACGGGCAGACCGGACCGTACGCGCAGCGTGCGGGATACGACGCCGCGATCCAGGCCCAGGGCGGCTTGATGAGCATCACCGGCGAGCCCGATGGTGCGCCCGGCGGTGGCCCGCAAAAAGTCGGTGTAGCGGTCGCCGATCTGATGACCGGCATGTATGCGGTCGCCGGCATCCTCGCGGCCCTGCGCCACGCCGAGGCCACTGGCGAAGGCCAGCGTATCGACCTCGCACTGCTCGACACCCAGGTCGGCTGGCTCGCCAACCAGGCCATGAACTATCTGATCGGTGGCAACACCCCCAAGCGCCAGGGCACCGCACACCCCAACATCGTGCCCTACCAGGTGATGCCATCGTCCGACGGCCACTTCATGCTCGCGGTCGGCAACGACGCGCAGTTCCGCAGGCTGTGCGCGGTGATCGATCGACCGCAGTGGGGCGAGGATCCGCTGTTTGCGAGCAATGCCGCGCGGGTCGCCCATCGCGAACAGCTGGTGCCGCTGTTGGCCGACGCACTGCGCACGCAGACATCGGCGCACTGGCTGGCGGCGCTGGAACGCGAAACCGTGCCGTGTTCGCCGGTAAATACCATCGCGCAGGTGTTCGACGACGCGCAGGTGCGCGCACGCGCGATGCGCATCGACCTGCCGCACGCGCTGGGCGGCAGCGTACCGATGGTGGCCAACCCGCTGAAGTTCTCCGCAACCCCGGTCGAGTACATCCGCGCACCACCACTGCTCGGCGCCGATACGCGCGAAGTGCTGCGCGCAAGACTCGCCATGTCGGATCAGGCGATCGACGCGCTCGCAGCTGCGGGTGTGATCGGCGGATGCAAGTTGCAGACGCGATAGCGCACCGCCCCCGACGACGAAGCGCAGAAAAACCCCTTCCCTTCCCTTGCGTGCGTTCGGCGGTCCGCGGCTTTGCCGCGGAATTTCCCGCCTTGCCCGCACGGGGGAAGGAAGCAAAGCACCAGGCTTGCGGAGGCGATGCAACGTGCAACTCAGTGCAGCGCGCGAATCAGCGCGACACGCTTTCGATCAGCTCCACCCGCTCACCACACGGCCCGCGCCACAGCGCGCTGCGCGCACCGCCATATCCGGGACCGTCTACAGCGTGCACCGCGCCAAGCCCCTCGATGCCGCGGTCCAGACTGTCGCAAGCGATGCTGACCAGATGGGTACCCAGTACGCGCTGCGTGGCGTCGAATGGTGGTAGTGCGACCTCGTCGATCTCGATCAGGCACTGCTCGCGGAATTGCAGCACCGCCACCGGATAGCGCTCGCCGAGCGCGCGACCCAGCTCGCGGTTGAGCACGGTGATGCGCGTGTGGAATGCCAGTGCGAGGCGCTCGGCCAGCGCTTCCCACGCGGCCTGGGTGCGCTCGCGGCTCGGGGTCGACAGCACCACGATGAATGGTCGATCGACCAGGGCGGTGGTCTGCGGCAGGTCGAACGGCGGCACCGGTGCCTTGACCTCGGTGAGGTAATACATCTCGCCGCAGGGGCCGAGCACCTGGCTGGCGCGGATGTTCGGACTGACGTCCAGGTCGGCCGGTGGCCCGAGCACGATCCAGCCCGGCGGCAGGGCCGCGACCAGCACGTCGACGTTGCCGACCAGCACTTCGAGTGCCAGCCAGCCGTGGCGGCGCATCGGAATCGCCGGCAGCGCGGATGCTGCCTCTATCACGCGCAGCCACGGCGCCTGCCCTGCCGTGCCGAGCCAAACGCTGCGCGCACCGGACAGCTCGTGCAGATCCAGATGCGCGGCCATGGTGGGCGTGAGCACGGTCCAGTGCAGCACCGCCAGATGCAGTGCGCGCGCATACGATTCGCAGGCGCTCTCCAGCGATGGTGCCAGCACCGTGGCCGAGACGATTCGCCCGAGGCGTGCCGGAGTCATCCGCCGCGCTGCGCTTGCAGGCGCAACTCAAGCCACGGCATCAACCCGCCGGCAGCGACCACCGCCAACAGCTGCGCAGGAATCGGATCGCAGTCGAACCGCGTGCGCTGCGAATGATTGATGACCAGGCCCTCGATCGGGCGCAGTTCGACCTCGTCGCCGGTAGTCGCGCGGATCTGCGGGCAGGCCAGCGCCGGCAGGCCGAGGTTGATCGCATTGCGAAAGAAAATGCGTGCGAACGAGCGCGCCACGACCGCGGCGACCCCGAGCAGCGCCAGCGCCTGCACCGCCTGCTCGCGCGACGAGCCGATGCCGAACCCGATCCCGCCGATCACGATGTCGCCCTGACGCACCTGTTTGGCGAATTGCGGATCGACCGCTTCGAGGCAATGCTGTGCGAGCTCCGGCAGGGGCTTTCGCATGTACGGGCCCGGTGCCAGCACATCGGTATCGATCTGGTCGCCGAACACCCAGCAGCGGCCGCGCAGGATCATGCCAGCAGCTCGCGCGGATCGCTGATCGCACCGCGCACGGCGGATGCGGCCACCGTGTACGGCGAGCCCAGCCACACCGCCGCCTGCGCCGAACCCATGCGGCCCTTGAAGTTGCGCGCGGTCGACGCGATGCAGATCTCGCCTGCGGCCAGCATGCCCGCACCCATGCCCGCGCACGCACCGCAGCCGCTGGGCAGCAGGATGGCGCCGGCCGCGGTGAGGATCTCCAGCGTGCCATCGGCCGCTGCCATTGCGGTCATCGCGGTGGAAGCGGGTGCGATCAGCAGGCGGGTGCCGGCGGCGACCTTGCGGCCCTTGAGCACCGATGCCGCCATCTGCAGGTCGGACAACTTCGCGCCGGTGCACGCGCCGATGTAGGCCTGATCGATGCGGATGTCGCGCTCGATCTGATCGATGCCTGCGCTGTTGGCCGGCGAATGCGGTGCGGCCACCTGCGGCACCAGTGCTGCGGCATCGACCACGTGGGTGGCGGCGAACGCGGCATCGGCATCGCTGCGCCAGCGCGACAACTGACCATCGAATGGCCGGCCGGCCGCGGCGAGCGCTTGCAGGGTCAGCGCATCGGGCTCGACGATGCCGGTTTCGCAACCCAGTTCAGCCGACATGTTGCACAACACCAGGCGCTCGGCCATCGACATCGCGCGCACCGCAGCGCCGGCGTACTCGAACACCAGCGCATCGTTGTTCATGCCCAGCCGTGCGCACAGGTGCAGCATGATGTCCTTGGCGCTCACGCCCGCACCCAGCGCGCCAGTGCACTCGATGCGCGCGGACTGCGGCACCTTGATCCAGATCTCGCCGGTGACCAGCACGCCGGTGACCTCGGTCGCACCAACGCCGACCATCCACGCACCCATCGCGCCGCCACTGGGCGAATGCGAATCGCCACCGACGCAGAACATGCCCGGCTGTACATGGCCATGTTCCTGCAGCACCACATGGCAGATGCCGATTCCGTCGTAGTGGCGCACGCCCTGCTCGCGCGCCCAGCGGCGGGTCAAGGCGAGGATCTCGGCGCCATCGAGATCGGTCGCCGGCACGAAGTGATCGCTGACCACCACGATCTTGTCCGGATCCCACACTTTTGCGCCAAGCTGCTGCAGCCGGGCTGCAACCCGTCGCGGCCCGCCGGAGTCGTGCATCATCAACAGATCGACCGCGCAGGTCACGATCTGTCCGGGACGCACGCTCGCCGAGCCGCTGGCGCGGGCGAGGATCTTCTCGGCCAGCGTCGCCGGTGCCGCCATTTCAGCGCGCGGCGTCCTGCGCGCCGAGGTCCAGTCGCATCCGGTAGCTGAACTGATCCGGCCGATAGTGGATCAACAGCAGATCGACCAGCATGCCCTCGGCATCGTATGAGCGCCGGTCGAGGGTCAACAGCGCGCTACCGGGCTCGACCTGCAGGCGCGCGGCAACCGTCGCATCGGCCAGCGCTGCCGACAGGATCTGCTCGACCTGCGCGAGCTTGATGCCGCAGCGCCGGAACAGCTTGATGCGCGAGGTCTTGGCCAGGTTCTGTGCGCTGAACGCCTTGTGCGTGGTGCGCGTCCAGCTCACGTAGTGGCCGAACGGCAGGCCGTCCTTGCTGCGCACACGAATGGCATGGGCGAGCTGCTGCGCGGGCTCGAGGTCGAACAGCTCCGCATACGCCTCCGGCGGTGCCGCCTGCTCGAACTGGATCAGGCGCACTTCGGTATGCTCGCCCAAGATCTCGAGGTTCTCCAGCAGGCCGGTCAGTGGTGCGGCAACCGGCTTGGCCTGATGGCGATGGATCACATGCGTGCCGCGTCCGCGGCGACGTTCGACCAGGCCCTCTGCGGCCAATTCGTCGAGAGCACGTTTGGCGGTAATGCGCGAGACCTCGAAGGCATCGGACAGTTCGAACTCGGTGGGCAGTTGGCTGCCGTGCCTGAATTCGCCGCCGACGATGCGATCGCGCAGGATCGAGAAGATCTGGTGGTACAGCGGCGTGGGAAGATCGCCACGCAGCAGGCGCGTCAGGCCGTCGGGGTTGAAACCGGTGGATGCAGGCGCGACGACGGCAGCAAGCTTTGCCATAATGCTATAACTATATAGCAAATCTCCGGTGCCAGTCGCGACCGAGTCGTGAGGTTCAAGTGCAGTGCGCGCAGTGCCAGCGGACCCGCAGAGCATGACCGAAAAGTCGTCCACCGTGGTGCTGGCGCGCGAAGGCGCGGTGTTGCACGTGCGCATCGAGCGCCCCGCGCGGCGCAATGCATTGAGCGGCTCTGAGTGGTCCGCACTGGCGGCTGCGTTCTCAGCGATCGGTGACGCGCGCGTGCTGCTGCTCAGCGGCGTACCCGGCGCGTTCTGCGCGGGCGCCGACATCGACGAGTTGTCGACACTGCTTGCCGATCCGCAGCGCATGGCCGCCAACAATGTCATGGTCCAAGCCACCCAGCTCGCGCTCGAACGGTTGCCGATTCCTACCATCGCCGGGATCGATGGCGTGTGTGTCGGCGGCGGCCTGGGCCTGGCGCTGGCCTGCGATTTCCGTATCGCCACGTCGCGCTCGCGGTTTGCGATCACGCCGGCCAGACTGGGCCTGGTGTATAGCCCCCAAGACACTCGCCGACTGGTCGCCGCGGTGGGTGCCGCGCGCGCCAAGGACCTGCTGCTGAGCGGACGCATGCTGGACGCGGCCGAAGCCCATCAGTATGCGCTGCTCAGTCGCGTGGTCGCCGATGACGGTCTGCAGCCGGCGGTGGACGCGCTGCTGGCAACCCTGCTGTCGGCATCGCGCAGCGCGTGCGCTGGCATCAAGCAGGTGGTGGCGCATGTTGCCGGCGATCCGGCAGTCGACCGCGACAGCGCAACGCGCGCCTTTGTGCAAGCCTTCTCGTCCAGCGATTTCGCCGAGGGCGCACAGGCGTTCATCGACCGGCGCCCGCCGGTGTTCGAATAATCCCGGACCACGCCCATGCCCGCCTACATGTTCGTCGAAGCCCGCATCAGCGACCTGCCGCATTTCATGGCCTATGCGCAGGCCAATCCGGCGGTGGTGGCGCACTATGGCGGCCGCTATCTGGCCATCCGCACCGCCACCGAAGCGCTGGAAGGCGATTGGGAGGCCAGCAAGCTGGTGATCTCGGTATGGCCCGACATGGACGCGGCGCGCCGCTACTGGCACTCGCCGGAGTACGCTCGGATCAAGGCCCTGCGCGCGGGCACCGGAGAATTCCGCGTGGTGCTGATCGACGGAGTACAGCAGGAGACCCTGGCGTGAGCGAGGCCATCGCCTATCGCGCACTGGCGCTGCAGACCGCATGCCATGCGATCAATGGCAGCCCCGATGCGGTCGCCGCGCGCGCAGCGATCGCGCGCAACATCACGCGCATCGGTGGGCAGATCCGTGCTGCCAAGGCCTTCATCGGACCCGAGGTGCGTCTGGTGGTGCTGCCGGAATACTTCGCCACCGGGTTTCCGCTCGGCGAGACGCTGCCGGCGTGGACGCAGCGCGCTGCGTTCGCGATCGACGGTGCCGAGTATGCGCAACTGGGTCGCATCGCGCAGGACAATGCGGTGTTCCTGTCCGGCAACGCCTACGAGGCCGATCCGCACTTCGCACCGCTGTATTTCCAGACCAGCTTCGTGATCGACGATCAGGGCACGGTGGTGCTGCGCTATCGGCGGCTGGTCTCGCTGTTCGCGCCCTCGCCGGTGGATGTATGGGACGCCTATCTGGACCGCTACGGTATCGATGCGGTGTTTCCGGTGGCGCATACCGCGCTCGGGCGGCTGGCCTGCATCGCATCCGAAGAGATCCTGTATCCGGAGATCGCGCGTGCGCTGGCCCTGCGCGGCGCCGAAGTGTTCCTGCATTCGACCAGCGAGGTCGGCTCCACCGAGGCCACGCCGAAAGACATCGCCAAGCGCGCGCGTGCGGTGGAGAACCTCGCCTTCGTGGTATCGGCAAACTCCGGCGGCATGTGCGAGGTGCCGTTTCCGGGCGCATCCACCGACGGCATGAGCAAGATCGTCGACGATGGCGGACGCGTGCTGGCTGCTGCCGGCTTTGGCGAAAGCATGGTCGCGCATGCCGAGATCGATATCGGCGGGCTGCGCCGGCGCCGGCTCAAGCCCGGCATGACGCACACCCTGTCGCGTTTGCCCGCAGCCGCGATCGCCGCCGGATTGGCGCCCGCACCGCTGGCTGCCAACTGGCTGCTCGATGCCAACGGCGGCGTGCGCGTGCCGCAGCGCGCGGAGTTCGCCATGCGCCAGCGCGCGGTGATCGACGCGATGCGCGCGAGCGGCATGCTGGCCGGCGACTGAGCGCAGCGCATGGCCAACGACATCACGCTGCGCGACCCGCGGACCGGCAAGCCCGACGGCGAGCTGGCAGTCACCGATATGCAGCAGCTGGCCGACCTGGCAGCCGCACTGCGCAGCGCTCAGGTCGCGTGGACCGCGACCCCGGTCGGCGCGCGCTGCAGTTCGCTCAATGCGTTCGCCGATGCGCTCGGCCGCCATCGGCAGGCATTGGTCGACGCGCTGTGCCGCGACACCGGCCGCTGGCACGAGTCGGTGCTTGAAGTCGACAGCGTGATCGGCAGCATTCGTCGCTGGGCCAGCGAAACGCCCGCATTGCTGCGCGATCCCGCCGCACGCCCGGCCGGCCCGCCGCATATCGAGGTGCGCCAGACCAGCGTGCCTTATCGACTGGTCGGCGTGATCAGCCCATGGAACTTCCCGCTGCTGCTGGCGCTGATCGATGCCATCCCGGCCCTTGCTGCAGGCTGCGCGGTCCTGATCAAGCCCAGCGAGATCACCCCCCGTTTCGCAGCTCCGCTGCGCGCAGCGCTGGCCGAAGTGCCGGTGGTGGCCTCGGTGCTTGGCATCGCGATCGGCGCGGGCGACACCGGCGCGGCACTGATCGCGCAGGTCGACCTGCTGTGCTTTACCGGCAGCGTGCGCACCGGACGCATGGTCGGCGAAGCGTGCGCGCGGCGCTTCATCCCCGCCTTCCTCGAACTCGGCGGCAAGGACGCGGCCATCGTGCTGGGCGATGCACATATCGCGCGCGCGGCGCGCGCCATCGCCTGGGGCGGCTTCGTCAACGGCGGGCAGTCGTGCATGTCGATCGAGCGCGTGTATGTCGAAGAATGCGTGGCCGATGCATTCATCGATGCGCTGGTCGCCGAAGCGCGGCAGTTGAAGCTTGCCCATCCCTCGCCGCGCGATGGCCATATTGGACCGATCATCGCCGCGGCCCAGATCGCGGTCGTGCGCGAGCATCTGGCCGATGCGCAGTCGCGCGGCGCTCGCGCGCTCACCGGCGGCGCACTGATCGAACTCGATGGCGGCACCTGGTGCCCACCGACGGTGCTGGTCGATGTCACCGCCGAGATGAAAATCGTCGCTGAAGAAACCTTTGCCACCGTGATCCCGGTACTGCGCGTGCGCGACGAAGACGAGGCCATCGCCTGCGCGAACGACTCGCAGTATGGCCTTTCGGCCGCGGTGTTCAGCGGCAGTCTCGCGCGCGCCGAACGGGTGGCGCGACGTCTGCACGCCGGTGCTGTCAGCCTCAACGATGCGGCACTGACCAGCATCGTGCACAGCGGCGAAAAGCAGAGCTTCAAGCAATCCGGACTCGGCGGCTCGCGCATGGGCCCCGCATCGATTCGCCGCTTCGTGCGTCCGCAGGCGCTGTTGGTGAATACGGGTGCGGAGTCGCCGTGGTGGTTCTCTTGAAGCGGCGAAAGGCCATTCGGCGGTTGCCGCTTCATTGCCATTCACAATCATCTGCGTACAACACCCCCACATGATTCCGGACTCCCCCATGCCCCACCAATCCGTCCGCGGCCGCATCCGCTACACCTCGCGCAAGCCAGACAAGTACGGCCAGGTGCGTGGCGACGAGCGCTTCCACTTCACCCGCCATTCGGATGGCAAGGTCACACTGCGCGCGCACTGCGAGATCCATGAGCCGGCGCCGAGCGTGCTGCGCGATATCGTGTACTCGGTCGATGCGCAGCGGCGCCCGATGGACTGCCACGTGCGGCTGACGGTGGGCGATCGCTTCTGCGGATCCGGCTGGTTCCTGTTCAGTGAAGATGCGATCGAGTGCGAGTCGTACAGCCCGTCGATGGGGCGCGTGTCGCAGCGGGTCGCGCTTTCCGCACCGATCGATGGCTTCGGCACCCATCCGGTGGTGGCCGACGCGTGGTTCCTGGCCGGTTTCGACTGGTCGACGACCCCCCGCCGCAGCTTGCAGATGTACCTGCCATCGCCGGATCTGCGCGGCGCCACGGCGCCGTTGCTGGCCGAGATCAGGATCGATGCGGAGTACCTGGGCGATGAGACCGTCAGCGTGCCCGCAGGCACATTCCGCACCCGACACTTTCGCTATCTGGATCCCGGCGACAGCGGCTTCAGCAGCGAGCATCCGCCCTACGAGGTCTGGATCACCGACGATGAGGATGCGCTGCTGGTGCAGGGTGGCGTCGCGGCACCGATGCTCACATGGTACGAGTTGATCGAGCTCGAACGCTGAGCATCAGGTGCTCTCCGATGGACGACGCAGCACTTGCGTTGCCACGCCCACGACCGGAGCGCGGTGTGCTGGAAGGCCGCTATGCGCGCATCGAACCACTGGCGCTGGCACACGCGGACACTCTGTTCGCGGCATCCAGCGGTGCTTCTGCGCAGGAGCTGTTCCGCTTCCTGCTGGCCTACGCCCCGGCAGATCGCGCGACCTTCGACGCGTGGCTGGCTGGCAGCATCGAAGCCAGCGATCCACTGGTGTTTGCGGTGATCGATCGCGCCAGCGGTCGCTGCGAAGGTCGGCTCAGCCTGATGCGGATCACGCCCGAACATGGGGTCGTGGAGCTCGGCGGCATCCTGTGGGGTCCGGCGATCGCGCGCACGCGAGTCGCCACCGATGCTTTTTTCCTGATCGCACGTTACGTTTTCGAGACCCTGCGTTACCGCCGCTTCGAATGGAAATGCAACGTGCGTAATGAAGCCTCTCGTAGTGCAGCACTGCGTTTCGGCTTCCAGTTCGAGGGCGTGTTCCGCCAGCACATGATGCTCAAGGGCGAGAACCGCGATACCGCGTGGTACGGCATGATCGACGGCGACTGGCGACTGGTGGGCGCGGCGCTGCGCGCGTGGCTGGCCGCGGACAACTTCGATGCCGCTGGAAAGCAGCGGGCGCGGCTGGAGGACCTGCGCGCGGCGCGCGGGGACTTGTCCTAGCGGCGGAACAGCGAGGCGATCGCCAGCAGTACGATCGCGCCGACCGTGGCACTGGCCAACGCGCCGATGAAGCCACTACCTGCATTGATGCCCAGCGCGCCGAAAAGATAACCGCCGATCACCGAACCGACGATGCCGAGCAGCACGTTGACCACGATGCCGAAGCCGCCACCGCGGATCAGCTTGCCGGCGAGGAAGCCGGCCAGTCCACCGACGATCAACCACCACAGCCAAGGTTCCATGCGCTACTCCTCGAGGGCTTTGAGCGTAGCGCGTCGCGGCGTTTGGAGCCTACCGCGCCACTGCTGCGTCGATGATCGTCGAAGGCGCTGCGTTCCAGATCGCCGCGCGGTTCGCGGCCAAATGTGCCAGCACCCGCTCCAGATGCTTGATCCGATGCGGCTGGCCGATCACCCACGGATGCAGATTGATCGCGAGCAGGCGCCCGGCACCGAGTGCGCGCGCTTCGTCGAGCAGGAAGTCGGCCGCATCGATGCACTGATCGGCCCACTCCGATTCGGCATGCAGGTTCTCGCCGATCACGAAGCGATCTTCCAGCTCGATCGGCAGGGGCAAGGTGTGCATTGCACCGCTGGCGGTGTCGAAGCGATACGGCAGCTCGTCGTTGACCCAGTCGCTGCACCAGGTCATCCCGGCCTCACGCAGCAGCTCGGGCGTGCGCGGCGACTGCGAACGCGCGGGCGACAGCCAGCCGCGGATCGGCTGCGGCGCATGGGGCGTGAGCGCTGCGATGCTGTCGGCGATCCACTGACGCTCGATTGCCTGATCGAGGCCGCCGTAGTGCACGCAGTCCATGTTCCAGCCGTGCGCCAGCAGTTCGCTGCCGCTGCTTGCAATGCGCGCGAGCAGCGCTGGATAGCGCAGTGCGATCTCGCCGTTGACCGCGTAGCTCGCACAGATGCCGTGCTCGGCAAGTGCCTGCATCACCCGGAACACGCCAACCCGGTTGCCATAGTCGCGCAGCGTGTAGTGGCGCAGGTCCGGATACGGCATGGTCATCGAGCCGTGCGCCTTGAAACCCTGACCGCTCGCGTCGAGCGGAAAATGCTCGACACTGACGTTGATCCACAGCGCCAGCGGTCGTGATTCGGGCCAGTGCTGCGGCGTGCGCTGCTCCAGCATCGACCACGCGTAGCGCGCGTGATCCATGCCGTAGCGGCGCTGGCGATACTGAAGATAGCTCGCATCGAGGCTCATCGTGCTACGCCCCGATGCCGTGAGCGGACGCCTGCGCGCTGGCGGCGGCCCGGAAGGCATCGTAGTGGTGGTCGAGGAAATGCTGCGCGATCTCGCGACCGGTCGCTTTCCACACCTTGTCGCGCGAACAGATGTAGTCCATCGCCTGCTCGAAGGCGCGCAGCCGATGCGGGTGGCTGACCTGGTAGGCGTGCAGCGGTACGCACAGCACCGTGCCGCTGGTCTCGCCCTCGGCATACAGCCGATCGAAGGCGTCGGTGATCATCTGCCCGTAGCGGCGCGGCTCGATCTTGTTGACCACGTAGACGATGGTGTCGTTCAACTCCAGCGAATACGGCAACGACACGAAGCGCTTGCCCGAGCGCGTGCGCACCGGCGTGGGCTGGTCGTCGTGGAACAGATCGCAGGTGTAGATACCACCGGCTTCTGCAAACAAGTCGATGGTCGACTCCGAATGCGACAGCGCCGGCGCCAGATAGCCGTCGCAATGTTGGCCGGTATGCTCGGCGATCAGCGCCATCGACTCGTCGATCATCGCGCGCTCCTGCGCTTCGTCCATGCCGTAGGCGTAGCGGGTGTTGTAGATGCCGTGGCTGAAGAACTCCCAGTTGCGCTCGGCCGCCATCGCCACGACCTCCGGGTGATGCACGCACATCGCGGTCGACAGCGACACCGAGCCACGCAACCCCAGCCGATCCATCACCCGCATCATGCGCTGGTGACCCACGCGGTTGCCGTAGTCGCGGGTCGAATAGCCCAGCACGTCCGGCAGCGGCCGCGGCCACGGCTTGCGTTGCGGATTGGGCGGCGGATCGAGCTCGTAGAACTCGATATTCGGTGCGATCCACAGCGCCACCCGTGCGCCGCCCGGCCAGGCGATGCGCGGGCGCGCGTCCCAGGGAAGATAATCGTAGAGGCCGGGATCAGGTTTCATGCAGTAAGCCGGTACGGTTTGTTGGCGTGGGTTCAAACGAATGGCTGAGCTGCAAATGGCGAAGGGCCGAAGAGCTGCGGATAGCGAATGGCGAATGACAGAGCAGTTCCCCGCAGTCTTGGCACTTCGTGCCGGTCATCAAGGCCAGGTGCACCCCGTTGCGGTACGAATCAGTGGGCCAAGACCCGGCCATCCCGTTCGCCATTCGCCAATCGCAAACTTCAAGGCCGCACCCCCTCAAGGTACGCTCGAACCGACGCAAACGATTCCACATCCGCATACTTGAACATGATGTCGCACAAGTTGGCGAAGTGCGGGATCTCGTGCTTGTCGGCCACGCATTCTTCAACCACTACGGTGCGGAAGCCACGCGAGAGCGCGTCCACAGCGCACGCGCGTACGCAGCCGGAGGTCGAGCCGCCGGTGATGATCAGGGTGTCGATGCGGTGGAAGGTCAGCAGCGACCACAGGTTGGTCTCGAAGAACGGACTGGCCATGCGCTTGAGCATGACGATGTCGCCCGGCTTCACCTCGGCACGCGGATCGAGCTGGGCGCGCTCGGAGCCGTGCTTGATGTTCTGCAGCGAGTCGGGCGTATTGGTGCGCGTGCCCCACACGCCCGCATCCTCGGCGGAATCCAGATACGCGACGTAGGACCAAACCACTGGCAGGTTGCGCGCACGCAGCTGCGCGCTCAGCGCGTTGATGTACTCGATCTGGCGCGGATCCGTCTGGTAGGCGGTCTTGAACGCGGCGAGATCGGTATATGCGCGCTGCACGTCGATGTTGACGATCGCCGGGCGCATGCCAAAGCCGAACTTCGCGCGGTTCGGATTGGCCTTGACCTGCGCCCAGTATTCGCGCGGGGTGAGGCTTGAGGTTTCCATCACAGGCATCGTGGGGCTCCCAGACGATTCGAATCGCGCACGTCAAGTCATGCGCGCCAAGCCGTGCGCGTCAACCCGTGCGCGACGGACGCCGCACCAGCAATGCCGCGAAGAATGCCAGGACCATCAGGCCGGCCATGATCTGGTACGACAATTCGTAGCTCTGGTGACGGGCGAACAGCTGGTTGGTCAGCCACGAGCCGATGCCGCCGCTGGTGGCATCCAGCAGGGTGATCACGCCGAGGATCTTTCCCGCATGCGACAGCCCGAAATTGTTCACTGCCTGAATCTGCAGCATCGTGTACAGCCCGCCCCAGCCCAGCCCGAACAGGGTCGTCGCCCAGAACGTCCAGGTTGGCTGCATGCTCGCGAGCAGGAAGGCACCGCCCATCATCACCAGCAGGTTGCACAGGAATACCACGCGCTGGTTGAGTCGATCGGCGAGAAATCCGAACAGGAATTTGCCGATCAGCGCCATCGTCATCATCCACGCGAAACCCTTGCTGGCAGCCGCAGGATCCGCTCCGAGGTCCTGCAGGTGCAGGCGCAGGCTGGAGATCACGCCGAGCATGCAGTAGAAGGTCAGGCTCGCCACCGTGGCCAGCGCCCAGAAGCTCGTGGTGCGCAGCGACTGCCGCAGCGTCAGATCGCCGCTATCGCCCTGCGCGCGCGCATCGGTCCCCGCGCTGCCCGAACCCAGCGGCTGCATGCCCCATTCCTGCGGCGACCGGGCGAGGAAAATGCCGATCATCAACAGCGCGATCGGCGCCAGTGCGATCAACTGGAAGGTCTCGCGCCAACCATGCTGCGCGATCAGGCCGGTAATCAGCGGCGGGAACAGCACGCCGCCGAGGCTGGTGCCGACCAACGCGATTCCGATCGCAGTGCCGCGGTGGCTCACGAACCAGCGCGAGACCATGATCACCGCCACGTTCAGTCCGCACGCCACCAGGACCGCGGCGAATACGAGATGGATCAGGTAGATGTGGGTAAGCGACGCGATCTGGCTGTAGGCAAAGTAGGCGCCCGACAGCAGCAGCGCACCGACGATCAGCAGCAGGCGCACGCCGAGCCGATCGATCAATACGCCGATGAAGGGCGCGACCAGCCCGGTCAGCAGCAGGGTGATCAGGTCGCGAAACTTCAAATCGCCGCGCGCCCAGCCGAACTCGTTGATCAGTGATTCATCGAAAGCAGTGATGCCGGAGATGATGAGCCCGTTGGACACCATCAACACCACCATCGCACCGAACGCGATCACCCACGGCATCAAGCGCGCACCCATTTACTGCTCCCTCGATTGTGATTTTCAACGCTACAGAACGGATTCCCAGGTCACGCCGCCCATTCCGGTTCCGCACACCCCGCGAAAGCAGCGCACCGCCACCTGCGACCACACGCCACCCCGATAGTAGGGATCGGCGGCCAGCAACGCACGTGCGTCGGCCTCGTCGCCCGCGCGCACCACGAATACGCTGGCATGGATCGTACCGTTTCGATCCAGCGCCGGCCCGGCGACCATGATGCGGTCGATATGGCGCTCGATGTGGGCCAGGTGGCCGCGCATGTGCAGCGCGCGCAGTTCGGCCGAGTCCGGCGCGTCCTCGCAGGTCAGCAGGAACAGGGTCTCGCGTGGGCGGGTTTCTGCAGGTGAGGCGTTTGCGCTCATCGGATTCGCTCAACGGGCCTTTCACTGATGACTACAGCAACGTTTGACCAGCGCGGTGGGCGCGCCTAGAATTTGTCCGGACAAATTCTGCCACGCGCGCCGCTCCGGAGGAAGCCATGAAAACCGTGATCGTCCTGTTCAACCTCAAGCCCGGCGCCAATCGCGAGGACTACGAGCGCTGGGCCCGCGATAACGACCTGCCGACGGTCACCGCGCTCGGCTCGGTGGATCGGTTCGACGTGCTGAAATCCGCCGGCCTGCTGATCGGCGAGGGCAAACCACCCTACGAGTACATCGAACTGATCCGGATCAAGGACATGGACGCCTTCGGCCAGGACATGTCGAGTCCGGCGGTGCAGCAGGGAGCGGCGCAGTTCCAGCAGTTTGCAGACAGTCCGGTATTCATTCTGGCCGACGCTTTGTAAGGTAGCGCTGGTTTTTTGCATGGCCCAGGGCCGCAGCACGCGATGGTTGGTCAGGGCAAGCGGACCTGCGCAACTGCGATGCTTCCGGCTGACGCGATGACTGCTTGCCATCGACCACTCACCCCTCACCCGATTCCCACCAATCCACCATGGCCGCACCGAAACCCACCTACCCCGATCTCGCCGGCAAAGTAGCGCTGATCACCGGAGCCGGCCGACCCAAGGGTCTGGGCGAGGCGATGGCGCTGCGACTTGCCGCCGAGGGCTGCCAGGTGGTGATCACCGACATCGGTCGCGCGCGGGGTGCTGAAATGCCGGTCACTGCGGTCGGCACCGATGAGGAGATGGCGCAGGTTGCCGCGGCAATTCGTGCCGACGGCGGCGAGTGCACCGCGATGGCACTCGACGTGCTGGAAGAAGATCAGGTGCGCGCTGTGGTCGCTGCCACGGTCGCGCGCCATGGCGGCCTCGATATCCTGATCAACAACGCCGGTATCGGCTATCTGATGAAGCCGATCCTTCAGATGAGCGTCGCCGAATGGGACGCGGTGCTGGGGGTCAACCTGCGTGGCGCGTTCATTGCCACCAAATACGCGGCCGAGCAGATGGTTGCGCAAGGCCGCGGCGGGCGGATCGTCAACATCGCCTCGCAGGCGGCCAAGTCGGGCTTTCCCTTCGCCAGCGCATACTGTTCATCCAAGCACGGCATGGTAGGACTCACGCGGGTGACGGCGATCGAACTGGGCGGCCATGGCATCACCTGCAACGCGATCTGCCCCAACCACGTCACTACCGGGCTGGGCGCATGGCAGAACGAATACTTCGCCACCGCGCTCGGCATGCCGCTGGAGCAATACCTCGCCGCGATGAAGGGCCGCATCCCGCTGGGCCGAGCGGGCCTGCCCACCGACACCGCCAGCGCCTGCGCGTGGCTGTGCTCGGAGCAGGCGCAGTATGTGACTGGCGAGGCGATGAATGTTTCCGGCGGCGAGGAATATCATTGAGCTGCGAATGGCAAATGGCGAATGGGAAAACAGGCGTTTGGGGTGAGCGTTGCGCCCCGTGCTTGCTGTTCGCCGTTCGCCATTCGCCATTTGCAGCTCTTCTGCTATTCGCCATTTGCCATTCGCAGGAAATCCTGGCCCCATGACCCGCAAACTCCCCACCCGCCGCGCACCCACCGGCGCCAGCTGGTCCT
Source organism: Lysobacterales bacterium (assembly GCA_038249585.1). GTDB lineage: Bacteria > Pseudomonadota > Gammaproteobacteria > Xanthomonadales > Ahniellaceae > UBA4656. The sequence goes on from JBBSDI010000007.1 coordinate 25,184, forward strand.
GGCCCAAAAAGGCGCGCCTCGCGCTGTCGGTGGTGGTCAACGTCGAAGAGGGCTCGGAGTATTCGGTCGGCGAGGGCGACAGCATCACCGAGCAGGTCGACGAGCTGGCGGTGTCGCTGTCCAAGCCGATCCGCAACTTCGGCAACGAGTCGAACTATCGTTACGGCATCAACGAGGGACATGCGCGGATCGCGGCACTGCTCGACAAGCACAAGGTCTCGGCAACCTACACTGCCGCCGCGCTGGCGGTGGAGCGCGCGCCGCAGATCGCCACGTACATCAAGGCGCGCCGGCACGAGGCGGCCTGCCATGGCTGGCGCTGGATCCACCAGTTCAAACTCGACGAAGCGGCCGAGCGGGAATTCATCCGCAAGGGACTGGAATCGCTGGAACGCAGCACCGGCACGCGGCCGGTGGGCTGGCTGTCGCGCTATCTGCACACCACCAGCACCCGCCGCCTGCTGCAGGAAGCCGGCTGCCTGTATCACATGGACGACTACTCCGCCGACGCGCCGTTCTGGGGCGCGGTCGAGGGCTCGACGAAGCCGATGGTGATCGTGCCCTACCAGCTCGATACCAACGACATGAAGATGTGGCTGGCGCCGGGCTACCTGCCCTCGCACTGGCTGCAGTATGCGGTCGACACCCTCGACCAGCTGCACCGCGAAGGCGCGCATCGGCCGGTGATGATGAGCCTCGGCCTGCATCTGCGCATCATCGGGCGACCAGGACGGATCGGCGCGCTGGACAAGTTTCTCAAACACGCCGCGAACAAGCCTGGCGTATGGTTTGCGCAGCGGCGCGAGATCGCCGCGCATTTCGTCAACAGCGTTGCCGCGCCGTGAATCCCCGTCGCTGCCTGCTGTTCGTGCCCGGCTCGCGCCCCGAGCGTTTCGAGAAGGCACGGGCAACCGATGCCGACCAGGTGTGCATCGATCTGGAGGATGCGGTCGGGCTGCAGGACAAGACATCCGCGCGCAGTGCTGCGTTCGAATTCATCGCGCAGCGCCAAGCCGCGCGCGGCGAGCTGGGACTGCGCATCAACGCGGTGCGCAGCGTAGAGGGCGCGCGCGATCTCGCCGCGCTGCGCGCAAGCAGCATCGAGCCGGACTTCATCATGCTGCCGAAGGTCGAATCGGCCGATGAAGTGCTGGCGGCTGCGCGCGCGCTTGCCGACCGCAAGCCGCGCTTGATAGCGCTCATCGAGAGTCCACGCGGCGTGCTCGATGCGCGATCCATCGCGGGTGCGACGCCGCGACTGGATGCGCTGATGTTCGGTGGCTTCGACTATGCGGTCGCGCTGCGCGGTCGCGCTGGCTGGGAATGTTTCTACCCACCGCGCGTGCAGCTGGCGCTGGTGGCAGCCGAGCGTGGGCTGGGTTTCATCGACGTACCGTTTCTGGACATCAGGGATTCCGCGGGCCTGGCTGCTGAAACCGATCGCGTGATCGCACTGGGCGCCACCGCCAAGGCCGCCATCCACCCCGATCAGGTAAGCGCGATCCAGTCGCGCTTCCTGCCCACCGCCGACGAACTCGAGCGCGCGCGCGCCATCGTGGCGGCGATGCAAGCAGCGCACGGCGAAGCGGTTGCCGTCGACGGCAAGCTGGTGGATCGACCCATCGAGCTCGCCGCACGCCGCGCACTGACGTTGGGGGAATGGGGAGTTCGGCAGTGACGCGGGCGCGGGCACTCGCGGTTTGCCATTTGCCGCAGCGAAAGCCGATCACAGACTGCAATTGAACGCACCGCACCGAGGCACGCCATGGTCCACAACAGCAAACAAATCGCCCCGAATCGCTATCGCGAGACCTTCGGCCGCTACTTCGAAGAGTTCAACATTGGCGATATCTACGAGCATCGACCGGGGCGCACCATCACCGAGACCGAGAACACCTGGTTCACCCTGCTGACCATGAACACGCATCCGATGCACTTCGACGCCGAGTACGCCAAGGCCTCGGAGTTCGGCCGCTGCATCGTGTGCTCGCCGTTCACCGTGGCGCTGATGGTCGGGATGAGCGTGACCGATGTCAGCCAGAAGGCGGTCGCCAACCTCGGCTGGTCGGATATCAAGCTCACCCATCCGCTGTTCGCCGGCGACACCCTGATCTGCGAATCGCAGGTGCTGGACCAGCGCGAGTCGAAATCGCGGCCCGGCGCGGGCATCGTCACGGTCAAGACCGACGGCTACAACCAGGATGGAAAGCTGGTGTGCACGTTCAATCGCACGATGCTGATCGCCAAGCGCGGGCATTCGGTGGAGGACAAGGTTGGCTACTAAGTTTCGGGGCTCAGGGTACAGGGCCCAGCAAGAGCAGGTGGCGCGGGTGCGATTCGCCGCGCTCACTGCACGCACCCTGCGCTGGCCCGAATCCCGACAAACAGCGGGGTTCGCTCTTCACTGGGCCCTGGGCTCTGAACCCTGGACC
>JBBSDI010000008.1:0-27252 GCA_038249585.1 Lysobacterales bacterium
CCCGGCACCGCGAGCGGCGTCACCTTCGTCACCCTCGAAGACGAGACCGGTGTGGTCAACGTGGTGGTGTGGCTCAAGCTCGCGGCCGACCAGCGGCGCGAACTGGTCGAATCCACCGTGCTCGGCGTCGATGGCCAGATGCAGGTCGCCGATGGCGTACGCCATCTGGTCGCGCACCGGCTGCACGACTGGAGCGGTTTGCTCGGCACGCTCGATGCGCGCTCGCGGGACTTCCATTGAACCGCGCGGCTTTCGGTCGCGCGCACGGCGCGCTGCTGCAAAACCACCGCGGCTCTGTAGGAGCACACCCTGTGCGCGACCGGCGTATTCGGCCCTGCTCATTGCAAGGCGCTGGCAGCGCGCAAGCGCGCCAGTAGCGCGGCAGCGCCCGCTTCGATCTGGTCCATCATGCTGCCGAATCCGTCCGCATCGCCGAAGTACGGGTCGGGAACCTCGCGCTCGCCGAGAAACAGGCGGATCGGCGTCCGGTTGCCTGCGGGCCGACGCGCCTCCAGCGCTGCCAGGTTTTCGCGGTCCATGGCAAGCACCAGATCGGATTCGGCGAAATCCTGCGCGGTGATTTCGCGGCAGCGGAAACCCGCCAAGTCGTAGCCTCTGGCGCTGCACGCCTGGATGGTCCTCGGGTCGGCGGCGTCGCCGGCGTGCTTGTCCTTCAGGCCCGCGGAGGCGAACGCCATTTGGTTCGACAGGCCGGCACGGGCGGCGTGGCTGCGGGCAACCGCCTCGGCGGCGGGCGAGCGGCAGTAGTTTCCGGCATCGACGAACAAGATACGCATCGGAATGCTCTTGGATGATCAGGGACTGTCAGGGACGTGTGGGATGATCAGGGACGTGTGCGGCTTCACAACGCGCAATCTCGACGTCGAGTTTCGTGAGCCACTCGGAACCGTAGCGCGACCGGTACCAGTCGCGCAGACCGGCGGTGCGCCGCTTGAGTTCGGCGCGCTGCTCGGCGGAGGCGGTGCGGACCACGCCGCCGCGGCGCAGAAAGGTTTCCATGGCCGGCAGCTCGCGATCGATGGCAGCCTGCCGCGTGGCCTTGGCCAGCGCGCGGAATCCCGCGCTGACCGCTTCGCGCGCATCGGCCGGCAAGCCCTGCCACTGCTTCTCGGAGTACCACCACAGCGCGGCCATGTAGCTGTGTCGGTCGATGTAGAGGTAGCGCACATGGTCGTCGAGTTTCATGCCGACGATGTCCTGCGGACTGTTCTTGATCCCGTCCAGCAGCCCGGCGCTCAGGGCGACGTAGACCTCCGACCAGGGCAGGGCCATCGGTGCGGCGCCGAGGTCGCGCACCATTTGCTGTTCGAGGGCCGACGGCAGGGTACGGATCCGCAGTCCGGCCAGGTCATCGGCCGCAGCAATCTGCCGTTTGGTAGTGCCGAAGCTGCGCCAGCCGCCGGTATTGCCCACCGCCATCAGGCGCAGGCCCAGACCGTCGGCCAGCATCGCAGCGCCAATGGCCTCGACCAGCGGGCCGTCCATCACGCACTCGACAACCGCGTCGTCGCGGAACGAATACGGCAGGTCGAGCACCTGCGCGGCGCCGTAGAGGGCCGCAAGGCCGCCGACCGTAGTCTGGTGCATCTCGAGTACGCCACTCTGCAGGCCTTCGATGCACTCCCGTTCGCTGCCGCAGAACTGGCCGGACGGAAAAATCTGCACCAGCACCCGCCCGGGCATCCGCGCTTCGACGGTCTGCTTGAACGCCAGTGCGCCGACGTAGTCCTCGTCGTCCTTGGAGGCGAGGAAAGCGATCCGGATCGTGAGCTCCGGGCGCTCGATCCGGGTGACCAGGATGCCGGCGACGCAACCAAGCAGGATCAAGGCCAGCGCCAAGCGTGGAGCAAAGGTGCTGGTCATTGGGCGGTACTCACTGGATCAGCCCCAGCCAGCGCGGCAGCGTCAGCGTGAGTGCCGGGAAGGCGGTGACCGCGAAGATCACCAGAATCTGCACGAACAGGAATGGCAACAGGGCGCGCGCGATGCGTTCCACGCGCTCGTTGGCGATCGACGCGGTGACGAACAGCACCAGTCCCATCGGCGGCGTGATCAGTCCGACCGTGAGGTTGATGCACATGATCATCGCGAAGTGGATCGGATCGACGCCGAGCGTGGTGAATACCGGAGACAGCACCGGCCCCAGGATCAGGATCGCTGGCCCGGCATCGAGGAACATGCCGAGCAAAAACAGCAGCAGATTGAGCAGCAGCAGCAGGAGCAGGGGATTGTCGGTGACACCGAGCAGCGCGGTCGCCATGCTCTCGGCCATGCCGGACATCGTCACCAACCAGCCGAAGGTAACGGCGGCCCCTACCAGCAGCAGGATCACGCCCGACTGCACCGCGGTTGCGATGAAGATGCCCGGCAACTCGCGGGCCTTCAGGCTCCTGAGCACGAACAGCGTCACCAGCAGCGCGTAGGTGGCAGCGACCGCAGCGCCCTCGGTGGCGGTGAAGATGCCGCTCAGCATGCCGCCGAGCAGGATGATGGGCAGCACCAGCGCGAGGATCGCGGCCCGGAACGAACGACCGCGCTCGGCCCAACTCGCGCGCGGGGCAGCCACCGGCAAGTTGTAGCGGGTCGCCAGCAGGCGCGTCATGAGCATCAGGCCCGCGCCCATCATCAGGCCGGGCACCAGACCGGCAGCAAACAGCGCACCGACCGAGAGGTTCATCACGAAGCCGTAGAGGATCATGATTCCGGACGGCGGGATGATCGGGCCGATCACGGCAGCCGCCGCGGTCACGGCTGCGGCAAAGCTGCGCTTGTAGCCGTTGGCTTCCATTGCCGGGATCATCATCTTGCCGATCGCCGAAGCATCCGCCACGGCTGAACCCGAGATCCCGGCGAACAGCATCGAGGACATGATGTTGACCTGCGCGAGTCCACCGCGCACGTGACCCACCAGCGACTGGCTGAAACGCACGATGCGTGCGGTGATGCCGCCCGAGTTCATCAACTCTCCGGCAAGGATGAAAAACGGCACTGCCAACAACGGAAAGCTGTCGACGCCGTTGTAAAGTCGCGACAGCAGCGCGGCGAAATAGGGCTGCTGGTCATCCAGGATCAGGCTCAGGCCCGGGCCGACCAGCAGTGCGAACACCACCGGCATGCCGAGTGCCAGCAGCATCACGAAAAACCAGAAGTAGGCGGCGGACATGCGACTCAGCCCTCGTCGACCGAAGCGACCGAGCCGACCAGTCGCAGTTTCGGATCCGGGCGATAGGCCGATGCGATCAGCCGCAGCACCAGTTCGGCTGCCACCAGCAGCAGCCCCAGCAGCGCGACCGGTACGATCGCGTAGACCCAGGCCATGCGGATCGGCAAGGCGGAGGCCGACAGTGCCAGGCCGCGCTGCCAGAAGGCGAAGCTCTCGATCAGCAACATCACGCAGATCCAGCCTGCAAGCAGGTTGAGCACGATGCTCGCAAGTCGTAGCAGGCGTGGTGGCAGCGACTGCACCAGTGCGTCGATGGCCACCTTCGCACCGCTGCGATAGGCGAACGGCGCTACCAGAAGAACGGCCCAGACCAGCATGAAGCGCGCCAGCTCCTCGGCCCAGTCGAGGGTGTGGCTGAAGACTGCGCGCGAGAGGATCTGTGCCATCGCCAGCGCCAACATGCACGCGATCAACGCACCCGCAGCCACACTGCCCGCGCGCGCCGCCGGTTTGTTGATGAACGCCAGCACCCAAATCAGGCGATCGAGCACACGCATGGGAGTGTTGCTCCGCAATTCGCGCAGGACATCAGGATCACGGGCCCCTCCGCAGAGGGGCCCGTGCTTCGACTCAGAAGCCGCCGAAGTTCATGCGGAACTGCAGGCCGAAGTAGCGATCCGCCTCGCGCGGAATCTGCAGTCTCGGCACGCCGCCGGGGCCGCCCGCGGTGCGCAGTGCCACGAACTGCTCGTCGAGGACGTTGCGACCGATCAACGACAGTCGATAGCGATCGTCCTTGTCGGCGAAGGTGAAGCTCAGGTCCAGCGTGGAGTAGCTCGGGATGCGCAGCGCGGCCGGCTCATTGAGATCCGACCACTGCTCGTCCTGGTAGGCGAAGATCATTCCCGGCGTGAAGTTGAACGACTCGAACTCGAACAGGTATTGCGCGCCGAGCGAGGCCTTCAGTTTCGGCGCGAGCGGCAGCTGCGTGCCGCTGCGCACTGTGGGCTGGGTGCCCGGCGGCGCGGTGGCGGGCACCGGGAAGCGGTCGACTTTCGCGTCGGTGTAGGCGATGCCGCCACTGAAGGACAGGGCATCGGTCGCCTGCGCGATGATCTCGAGCTCGACGCCCTCGGTCGTCACCTCACCGGCATTGGTCAGCGTCGTGATCAGCGCTCCATTGAGGAACAGGAAGTTGTTGGCCTGGAAGTTGTCGTACTTGGCCGAGAACGCAGCGCCGCTGACGAAGATGCGGCCGTCGGCCAGCGTGGACTTGAAGCCGAGCTCGAACGAGTCCGCAGTCTCGGCTTCGATCACCTGCGTGTTGTTCGGGCCCATGTTGAAGAACACATTGAAGGCTGGGCCCTTGTAGCCGCGCGAGTAGGTCAGGTAGGTCATGAAGTCGTCGTTCACCTCCCACTGCACGCCGGCGCGACCGGAAAGCTCGGTCGAATCGTCGCTGCCACTGAGGAAAGCCGTACCGCCGCCGGCCTGGGTGCGAATTCCCGGGCCCGGGACCGGCGAGAAGTTGTACAGGTGTTCGTAGCTGATTTCGTCGCGCGTCCAGCGCAGGCCGCCGATCAGGTTCCAGCGGTCCGCGACCGGGAAGGTCCCATCCGCGAAGACCGCAAGGTTCTTGAAATCGGCACCGAACAAGGCACTGGCCGAGGGCGACTCGATCACTGAGCTGCCCGGGCGGCAGGGTGCGAGACCGGTCGCGTCCGGCGCCGACGTCGTCGAGCGGCAAACGACGGTGTTGCGCTGGAAGAATCGTTCCGCGTCGGTCTGCGAGTAGTAGGCGCCGAGCACGTAATCGACGATGTCCATCGAACCGGCCAGGCGCAGCTCTTGCGAGAACGTGTCCGTTTCCTGTGGTCCGAAGTCGTGCAACTGCGCGAACGCGTTGCCGACGTAGGCCGCCGGCGTGTCGAGCCAGTCGCCCTCACGGAATTCGGTGGAATCCCAGGTGCGGAAAGCCGTGATCGAGGTCAGCGTCGCGTTTTCCAGACTCACATCCGCCTGCAGGGAAAGTCCCCACGCCTCTTCGGTCGAGCGCATCTGCAGGTTCTGTCGTACCTCGCGCGTCGCGTCGCCCCGAAAGTTGGTGCGAAGCAAGGAGTTCAGCGCGGCGCCGTTGGCCCCGGTCGGTGCCTGGCCGATCACTTCGACGCAGCAGTTGTCGTCCGATTCGCGGTAGTCGGCGATGAAGGTGAGCAGGACGTTGTCCGACGGGTCGGCTTGCCAAATGCTGCGGATGCCCTTGCGGTCGTAACCGTTGACGGTGCCGCCTGCCGCGCTGGAGCTGATGTTTTCGATGTTGCCGTCGAACTGGCCCCAGGTCACGGTGGTGCGCGACCGCAAGGCAGGAGAAAACGGCGCGTCGATGGACGCCTTGATGCGCCTTTCGTTGTCCTCGAACCAGCCGATGTCGACGTAGCCGCCGAATTCTTCGCTCGGCATTCTCGAGATGATGTTGACCACGCCAGCCGAGGCGTTCTTGCCGAACAGCGTGCCCTGCGGGCCGCGCAGCACCTCGATCCGCTCGACGTCGTAGAGGTCGCCGAAGGCTTCACCAGCCGACGACAGCACGACCCCGTCGAGCACGGCGGCCACGCTGGGCTGCGCTGCAATGGCGAAATTGATCGTGCCGACGCCGCGCAGGAACAGCGCCTGGTTGAGCGCGGTGTTGGTCTTGCGCACGTTGAGCGAGGGCACCAGCAGCTTCAACTGTTCGATGTTGAATCCGCCGAGTTTCTCGACCTGCGTGCCATCGACGTAAGTCACCGCGACAGGCACTTCCTGCAATGACTGCTCCCGCTTCTGGGCGGTCACGACGAGGGCGTCGAGCGTGGTGCGCTTGTCTTCCTCGGCGGGTGGTTCCTGCGCCACGACCTGTGCGCTTGCGAGCGTGGCGATGATGGCGGCAGCCAGCCGATGGATCGGCGGGCGTTTGAGCTTGAATTGCGACATGTTTTCCTCTCCCCAGCAAGTAGTCGCCGCGGCTGGTTTGCCGCGGGCAGATTGACCCGCCACTTCACGCTGGCACGGGGCACGCGCAAACCGCGCAGCCCGTGTGTCGCGAGACGGATCCCGGTAACACCCCTTGTCGTCCGTTCGAGGCCGCAGCCATCGCGATCTCAAGCGGTTGCATGAATTTCCCCTGTCGGCAGCCCTTGGTTCCCGGCGCGCATGAACATCGCGATGTCCGACAGCCCGAGTTGCAATCGATGACTGCGGCCACCGGATAATGTCGCGCCCGAAGCACAATGTTGCCAGTCGCCTGCGGGCAAATAGATCTCCACGCCGCCGCCCGGCCCCAGACACGGCGCAACCAGAATCTCGGGGCCGAAAAAAAACTGGGTTTCGAACGACCACGCAGCAGGGTCGCAAGGGCAGGCCAGCACCATCGCACGCTGCACCGGCAAGCCGCTGGCATGGGCTTGGGCAAGGCAACGCTCGAGGTAGGGCAGCAGCCGCTGGCGCAGCTGGAGTGCCTCGTTCACGGCCGCTGCCGCCTCCGCGCCATAGCTCCATGGCTCGCGCGGGCCGATCCCGTGCAGGCGCATGTGGGCCGAGAAAACGGCGGCTTGCGCCCAGCGAACATACAGCTCGGGGTCGCGCCGATCGGCGTAGAAGCCGCCGACATCGGTGGCGAAGTACGGACCGCCGCTGAGCCCCCACGACAGTGCGCCACGAATGCTGGCGGCCAGTCCGCCCCAATCGGCCTGCGGGTCGCCGCCCCATTGCGAGGGATAGCGCTGCGAGCCGGCCCAGGCCGCACGGCTGAACAGGAATGCGCCGTGGCTGGCGTAGCGTTCGGCCGCCTCGTACACGCAGCGGTTGTAGAGCAGCGCGTAGGCATTGTGCAACTCGCTGCCGGACGCGCCGTTGCTCGCCATCATGTGTTCGTCGACCTGCTCGCCGAAGTCCGCCTTGATCATGTCCACGCCGGCCTCGAACAGCGCGCGATGCCGATCCCGCCAGTAGGCGTAGGCCTCGGGATGGGTGAAGTCGAGCAGGCCGGATTCCGGCAGCGGGGTGAGCACCGGCCCGAAAGCCTCGAGGTCCCACTGGTAGCGATAGGCCTCGCCGCTGCGGCGGTCCTTGAGCAGCCAGCCGCGTTGCGCGAGTTCGGCGAACAAGGGATTTTTCACCGAAACCAGCGGGTATTCCCAGACGCAGATGCGGAAGCCCAGCGCCTTGAGTTCGGCGATCACCGGCTGCGGATCCGGATAGCGCTGCGGGCACCATTCGAACGCGAAACGGGTGTCGGTGTCCTGCCATGCGCGCCCATCGAAGGTGATGGTCTCGCAGGGCATTCCGCGTCGGCGCACCTCGCGCGCCACCGACAGGATTTCCTCGGCGTCCTTGTAGTAGGCCTTGGACAGAATGACACCGAGGCTCCAGCGCGGCGGAATCGGCGCACGTCCGGTCAGGCTGGTGTACTGCGCGAGCAGTTCCGCGGCATCGCGACCGCTGAACAGGAAAGCATCCAGCGAGGGACTATCCACCTCGATCACGTACGCCCGGTGCGACCACGGCGCGAAGCCGACCGCATGGGTGACGGCGGCCGCGGTGTGGATGAACACACCCCAGCCATCGGGGCTCCAGGCGAACGGCGTGTTCTTGTAGCTGCGCTCGGAATTGACGCCGAGCGCGTCGTGGTTGAAGGAGCGGATCAGTTCGCCGCGATGGTCGAGGCGGCTCCACTTCTCGCCAAGCCCGTAGACACGCGTGGCGTGCCCGAGCTCGAGGCCGAGCAACCAGCCGTGTTCGAGCCGCGCGAACGGCGGAATGCGGAAGCGGCGCACGAAATGCGCATCGCTCGGCGATGACTGCACGCGGCGACCGGCGTGTTCGAGGCTGAAGGCCAGTGGTTCGTGTTCGATGCTCAGCACGAGAGCACCGGCGGCGATCCGGGTGCGGTCGGTTGCGGCAATCAAGTCGATGGCCAGCGCTGTCGGTGCCGCGATCAGGATGCCGTAGTCGCGGCCGCTCGGTCCGAGCCGCATGCGCGCACCGAACTCGTGCAGGGTGATGGTCAGCGGCCCTGCGCTGGTCGGCACCAGCACGCCACCGCTGCCGTCCAGCTGCGCCACGCCGGTGACGGCAAGCGCCTGGATCCGGCCCCAGTCGGGTGGTTCGATGCCGGTGGGCAGGGGGCTCATGCGAGCTCGAGCACCGGCAGGTTCCAGCGTTCGGCGACGCCGCGCAGGGCAGGGCGGTGATCCCCATAGGCCAGCGCGAAGTGATGCTCGAGGCCTTCCTGCATGATCCGCTCGCCGACCTCTGCGGCAGGACGATCGAAGCGCACGGTGCCGGAGCAGCCGGTGAATGCCATCGGTGCGCGCACCACCGTGGCACCCGCGATCATCAGCTTGACCTGATTGCGCGAGCGCGACAGCCGCGCCAACGTGATGCGCCCCGGCTTGATCGGGAACTGGTGCAACAGCGGCATCTTGCGGTTGGTGTGGATCGTGGCCTGCGCTTGGGCCTGCGGGTCGCGCATCGACAGCGGTGCCAGCCCGCAGTGCCACAGCACTGCGCTGTCGTCCGCCGGCGTGATGTCGACGAGGTCGGCCATCCACGCCGGCTCGTCGGCCAGCGTCTGCAACAGCAGCTGCGTGATCGATCCATTGACGTCGGCCTCGCACGCCGACGGCACGCGCTGGCCATTCATCATCGCCATCGGTCCGCACGCAGCGCAGCCGTACTCGGTGAACATCTCCGGCCAGCAGCGCACCGCCAGCCCCTGGGCGCCGGTCTCGCGCTGCACATCCTGCAAGGCGCAGAAAACACGGAACGAGCGATCGAGCTGCTCCTGATCCACTGCATCGAGCCCGCTGACCTCTGCTGCCGCGGCGGCGCGCACGCCAGCGACTCGGGTCGCGTCCGCTGCGCGGGCCTTGTCGAACAAATGATTCAGCTGCACCGTTTTGATCTGCAGGCCGGCCAGGCGCTGCAACAGCGCATCGTCGTACTCGCAGGTATCGAAACCATCGGGGTGTTTGCCGATCACGGTGATGGTGCTGCCCTCGAGCTTCGCCAACGCGCGCTCGGCGGCTACGCGATCGATCGGGGCACCGGTGCTCGCGGGCGGCCGCGCCTGCGAGCTCGACGCCGTAGTCGGCGTCGCCAGCGCCCGCAGGCTGTCGCCGAGCCCGGTCTGGCTTGGGTCTGCGTACAGCCAGCCGTGCGCTGCGCCGGCGCGGCCCAGCGCGTGCGCTGCGAGGTTAAGTCCACAATAGGCATTGAGCCGCAGGCGACCCCCGGCGCGCGGTTCCGGCACCGCCCAGATCGCCAGCGGCACTGTCGAGCCGCGTGCGATCTCGACCGTCATCGTGGCATCGGTGAAGGTGATCTGCAGGATCAGCATCAGGTCGATGGCGCCTTCCGCGCCGATCTCGGCCAGCGCCCGCTCCGCCGCGGCGCGATCGAACAGCAGCTCGCGCGGGCCGACGGTGCGGATGCCGGCAGCATCCAGCGCAGCGAAGGCGCGCGCCTTCATGTCCTCGGCGAACGGAACATCGAAGGTCGGTCGGGCGAGTACCGCGACCCCGTAGGTGAGTGCCATATCAGGTTCCGAATCCGGGGTAGGCGTGACGGAAAGTGGCATCGTCGGGCCGCACACGCGGCCCACCGGCGCCATAGCACGGATGCAGGTGCCACGGTCTCGCTGCGGCATCGGTGAGCGTGTTCAACTGCTGCATGTAGGGCACCGCGTGTTCGCGCAAGCCGGTCTCGATGGCCTGCCAATCCGGAAAGCGCTTGAAGGCATCCAGCCAGATCGCACGCCCGGCGAGGTAGCCGCAAGCGCCGGCGGCGTACGCGTAGTGCAGGACGTTGCGGAACTGCTCCATGCCGGCGCCCGCAGACAGCATCACCCACGGCCGCGCCGCAGCGCGGCCGAGTTCATCGAACAGCGCTTGCGCCTGATCCGCGCCCTGCGTGCCCGGCGCGGGCAGGTCGGCGGCGTGGATCGGGCTTTCGAGCTTGAACAGATCGACGCCGTACTTCGGGTCGGCGAAGGTGCGCACGCTCTCGAGCACCAGTTCGGGATGCTTCGAGCGCATCTCGACATAGTCGCGGGTTTGCTCGGCGTCTCGCGCGAGCGGATAGACGAGCAACTCGAACACGTAGGGCAGGTCGTAACGGCGACAAGCGGCTCCGACCCGCGCGGTGAAGATCTGCTGCGCCTCGCACACCGCCGGGTCGGCGTCCGGGCGGTACCAGGTCAACACCTTGACCGCGTCGCCGCCGGCGCGTTTGATCTTCTCCACCGACCAATCGTCGATCTCGGCCGACAGTCGACCACCCGCGGTCTCACCGAAGATCGAGTCTTCCAGCGTGAGGATCATGCCCAGCGAGGCATCGAGCATGGTCACGCCGCGTGGGTAGGCGAAGTGCGGGTCGAGCAGCATCGCGGTGGACTCGCCCTGCAACTCGCGGATCAACATCTCCTTGAAGCCGGCGACATCCGCCCACGGTGCGTGTTCGGTGCCGCGCCGCTCGCGGATCAGGTTCTTGATCGGTGGGCGCTGGTCGACCGCGGTCATCTTGAACCGGCCTTGCCGATCGGCGAGGCGGCGCATGCCGCGGTATTTGCCTGCAGACAATTGCATTGCGCTACTCCGGAGGGGAAGCCAGGAAGGCGTCGAGTTCTACCCGGCTCGGCGCGCCGGCGCGGCCGCCGGCACGGCGCACTTTCAACGCCGCTGCCGCCGAAGCAAAATGCGCGGCGGCCAACGCCGATTCGCCTTCGGCCAGCGCCAGTGCGAAGGCGCCGTGCCAGACATCGCCGGCCCCGAGCGTGTCCACCGCGGTGACCCGATGACCGGGCAAATGTCGATACTCGTCGCCTGCGAGGATGTGCACGCCCTGTGCGCCGACCGTGACGCAGCACCAGGCGTCGAGCCCGCGGGCGGCGATCTGCAGTGCGCGAACCGGATCGTGTTCGCCGGTGTATTCGGACAGTGCCTCGTGCGAGAAGGCTACATGGCTCGCGGCGGCGAGGACCGCGCGGTTGGCAGGAATCGGGCGGTCGGCATCGAGCACGCCGGGTACGCCGGCGCTCCGCGCGGCGCTGAGTCCTGTCAGTGCGCCCTCCGGCCAGCGCGTGTCGGCGAGCACGGCCTGGCATCCGGCTTCGCGCGGATCCAGCAGCCAGTCCGCTGCTGCCGGAATCGCCGGATCGAGGTAGTTGACGATCAACCGCTCGCCGCGGGCATCGACGAAAACCGCAGAGGTTGATGAGGCGCAACCCGCAAACCGGCGCAGCAGCGTACAGTCCACGCCGTAGCCGGCGAGTTCGGCCTCGATCATGTCGGCCACTGCATCTTCGCCAACTCGTGCCGCCAGCACGGCCGCGCCACCGAGCTTCGAGATCGCCACGGCCGCGGTGGCCGCCGGGCCGCCGCCCACGCTGGCAAACCACGTCGCGCGATGCTTCTCGGCGATCGAGGGCAGTTCGGCAACGCCGAACACGAAGTCCTGCACCGCATGACCTATGCACAGGACGGTAGCCATGGTGAGGTGCCTGGGTCCGATGCCGGTCAGGACAGGGTGGTGGCGTAGACCAGGCGCGACGTGTCGCAGCGGCTGATGCGCCACTCGACCCGGCTGCCGTCCAGCGCGATCGCGACCCGCTCGAGGTGCAACAGCGGTGCACCGACCGCCAGTTGCAGACGTCGTGCGTCCTCGGGCTTGGCGGCATCGGCGCGCAGCTGCTCCTCGGCGCTGACGATGTTGACGCCGTACTCCTGCTGGAACAGCGCATACAGCGTGTTCGGCAACGGCAGCTTGCGATCGATGTCGGGAAAGTGCCGCAGCGGCAGGATATTGCGCTCAAACACGGCCGGGTGGCCGCCCACCGTGCGCGTGCGCACGATCTCGACGATTTGTTCGCCACGAGCGAGGCCCAGTTTGCGCACCTCGGTCGCGCGGGCGATGCGCCGCTTCACCGACTCGACCGCGCTCGTCGGCACGCTGCGCTCGCCACCGGGTTTGGCGAGACGGAAGAAGCGGAACAGGGCGCGCTCCTGGGTGTGTTCGGCGACGAACGTGCCTTTGCCTTGCCGGCGCTCGACGACCTTCTCGACCGCCAATGCATCGAGCGCCTTGCGTACCGTGCCCTGGCTCACCCGCAGCTGATCCGCGAGTGCCTGTTCGCTGGGCAGCGCCTCGCTCGGCAGCCAGGCCGATTCCGCGATCTGCTTGACCAGGAAATCGTAGACCTGGCGATACAGCGGACGATATTGCGGCGACGCGTCCATGGCGGGTCGGATGCCTGCAGGCTGCGGGTCGGAGTGGCGAGGGTAGTGCCACGCTTGCGGCCTCGTCCAGTATCTGATGTATTATGTGTTCTACAAGAGTTACATCACTGCTGAAGGAGGCGTTGTGAGCGTCCCGCATCTTCTGGTGCACGACCCGGCCGACAACGTCGGGGTCGTGGTGGTGGAGGGCCTGACGGCCAGCACCGACATGCTTTGCGTGGTGACCCACGACGACAGCGATTTCCGGCTGGTCGTCGGCATCGACGTGCCGATCGGCCACAAGGTGGCCCTGAAGGACCTCGCGGTGGGCGACACCGTCGTCAAGTACGGTCAAGACATCGGACGCATCGTCGCGCCGGTGAAGCGCGGCGAGCACGTGCACGTCCACAACCTCAAGACCAAGCGCTGGTAAGCGCGGGGAGCCTGCAAACATGAGCCACAACCGCAAGATCTGGGCCTATCGGCGCGAGAACGGCCGGGTGGGCGTGCGCAACTACGTGGCGATCCTCCCGGTCGACGACATTTCCAACGCCGCATGCGAAGCGGTTGCCGCGCATATCCAGGGCACCATCGCGTTGCCCCACGCGTATGGGCGGCTGCAGTTCGGCAAGGACCTCGATCTGCACTTCCGTACCATGATCGGCACCGGCTCGAATCCGAACGTCGCCGCCTGCGTCGTGATCGGCATCGAGCCGGGCTGGACGTCGCGGATCGTCGACGGCATCGCCGCCACCGGCAAGCCGGTCTTCGGTTTCTGGATCGAGGGCAACGGCGACATCGCCACCGTCGCCGCAGCATCGCGCAAGGCCAAGGAGTTCGTACACTGGGCCTCGGAGCAGGTGCGCGTCGCGTGCGACCTGAGCGAGCTGTGGATCGCCGCCAAGTGCGGCGAATCCGACACGACCACCGGACTGGCTTCGTGCCCGACCGTGGGCAACATGTACGACAAGCTGGTGCCGGAAGGTCTCTACGGCTGTTTTGGCGAGACCTCCGAATTGACCGGCGCCGAGCACCTCGCGGCCGCGCGCGCTGCAACGCCGGCCGTGCGCGAGAAGTTCATGCAGACCTGGCAGGCCTATCAGGATGACGTGATCGAGGCGCACAAGACCTCCGACCTGTCCGACAGCCAGCCCACCAAGGGCAACATCGCCGGCGGTCTGACGACCATCGAAGAAAAGGCGCTCGGCAACCTCGAGAAGATCGGCAAGAAGATCAGCTTCATCGACGTATTGCAGCCTGCCGAAGCACCAGCTGCCGGACCGGGGCTGTACTTCATGGACACATCCTCGGCAGCGGCCGAATGCTGCACGTTGCAGGCGGCGGCGGGCTACGTGGTGCACATCTTTCCGACCGGCCAGGGCAACGTGATCGGCAATCCGATCATGCCGGTCATCAAGGTCACCGGGAATCCGCGCACCGTGCGGCTGATGGCCGAGCATGTCGACGTGGATGTCTCCGGCATCGTGCGTCGCGAGATGACCATCGACCAGGCAGGTGATGTGCTGATCGACATGATCGTGCGCACGTCCAACGGTCGTTTGACTGCGGCCGAGGCGCTGGGCCACCGCGAATTCGTGATGACCAAGCTTTATCGCAGCGCCTGAGCCCGCGCGCGTGCTCGACACTGTCCAACTCGGCCTGGGCGAAGCCGAGGCGCTCGCCGCTGCTGCGCTCGAAGCGAGCGGTGCCACGGCAAGCAATGCCCGCGCCACTGCCCGGGCGCTGGTTGCCGCCGAAGCGGACGGGCAGGCCGGACACGGCCTGTCGCGCGTAGCGCCGTATGCGATGCATGCACGTTGCGGCAAGGTTGATGGGCGCGCCGTGCCGCGCGTCGAGCAGGTCGCCGCGGCAGCACTGCGGATCGATGCCGGCAACGGCTATGCCTATCCGGCGATCGACGCGGCACTGGCCGCGCTGGCGCCTTTGGCGCGCGCGTCCGGCATTGCGGTGGCGGTACTGCACCGCTCGCATCACTTCGGCCAGGCGGGAGCGCATGCCGAACGCATGGCGGCTGCAGGGCTCGTCGGCCTGGTGCTCGGCAACACGCCGAAGGCGATGGCTTTCTGGGGTGGCCGACGGCCGATGCTCGGAACCAATCCGCTCGCTTTCGCCGCACCACTGCCCGCGGCGCGCGCGCCGCTGGTGGTCGATCTGGCGATCTCGGTCGCAGCACGCGGCAAGGTGGTGGCCGCGCAGAAAGCCGGCAGGTCCATCCCCGACGGTTGGGCACTGGATGCCGCGGGGCAACCCACCACGGATCCGACGGCCGCATTGGCGGGGACGCTGATGCCGATCGGCGGGGCCAAGGGCGCGGCGCTCGCGCTGCTGGTCGAAGTCCTCGCCGCTGCGTTGACGGGTTCCGCCTGGGGTTGGGAAGCGAGCTCTTTCTTCGACGACCAGGGCGGACCTCCGGCGCTGGGGCAGGTCTTCATCGCGCTGGATCCCGGGCCGCTTTCGGGTGGTGCCTATGCCAGCCGCATGGGCGTGCTGCTGGAGGCGATCACTGCAGACCCGGACGTCCGTCTGCCGGGCGAGCGCCGCCTCGCGCTGCGCGATCGCGCGGCGCGCGAGGGGCTGTCGATCGCGCGCCCGCTGCATGACGAGATCCAGGCTTTGTTGCGGCACAGTTGAGTCGACAGCCGGGCCGTGGCCCACGAGGAATGGAAATGGCCGACATCGTCATCACCGAGTTCATGGACGAGGCCGCCATCGGCGAGCATCTGTCCGCCTTCGACGTGCATTACGATCCGAAACTGGTGGACGCGCCCGAGGCAATGCGCGCCGCGATCGGCGATGCGCGTGCGGTGATCGTCCGCAATCGCACCCAGGTGCGCGCTGCGCTGCTCGATGCAGCGCCGCGCCTGGAAGTGGTAGGACGCCTCGGCGTGGGTCTGGACAACATCGACGTCGAGGCTTGCAAGGCGCGCGCAATCGCGGTGTTCCCGGCGACCGGCGCGAACGATCTGTCGGTGGCCGAATATGTCATCACCGCGGCGCTGCTGCTGTTGCGCGGCGCCTGGTTCGCGAGCGCCTCGGTCGTTGCCGGCGACTGGCCGCGCCAGCGCCTGATGGGGCGCGAGCTGGCGGGCAAGCAGCTGGGTTTGATCGGCTACGGGGCGATCGCGCGCCAGACTGCCAGCCGCGCGCGCGCGCTAGGCGTGACGATCGCCGCCCACGACCCGTTTCTGCCGGCCGCGCATCCCGCTTGGGCCGATGCGCGCAATATGGGCCTCGCCGAATTGCTCGCCAGCAGCGATGTCATCAGCCTGCACGTGCCGCTGACGCCGCAGACCACGCGGCTGATCGATGCTGGCGCGCTGGCGCGGATGAAGCCCGACGCGATCCTGATCAATGCCGCGCGCGGCGGCGTAGTGGACGAGCCGGCGCTGGTCGAAGCGCTGCGCGCCGGGCGATTGGGCGGTGCCGCGCTGGACGTGTTCGAACGCGAGCCCGTCGATGCCGCGGCCGGGCGGCTTTTCGCCGGGCTGCCGAACCTGCTGTTGACGCCGCACATTGCCGGGGTCACCGTCGAATCGAACGTGCGCGTCAGCGACGTGACCGCGCGCGCAGTGGCCGCGCAACTCGCCAGATGAACCCTGCACGGCGCGCCAGCGATCCGACCCAGATCGGGCGTAGCCAGCGCATCGCCGGCGAGCGCTGCGTCAACCGCGGCGGCGACCCGCGCGATCGCAACGCGCTGTCGCGGTTGAGCCATGGATGAAGCATCGACCAGCGCGGCTGAAGTCTACGACCCGCTGATCGTCGGCGGCGGCATCAACGGCGTAGGCATTGCACGCGATGCGGCCGGTCGCGGTCTGTCGGTGCTGCTCGTCGAGCAGGACGACCTCGCCAGCCACACGTCCTCGGCCAGCACCAAACTGATCCACGGCGGGCTTCGCTATCTGGAACATTACGAGTTCCGCCTCGTGCGCAAGGCGCTCGCCGAGCGCGAGCAGCTGATCGGAGCCGCACCACACATCATGTGGCCGATGCGCTTCGTGATGCCGCACGACGCGCATCTGCGACCAACGTGGATGATCCGCGCGGGGCTCTTCCTGTACGACCATCTGGCGCGACGCAAACGCCTGCCCGGCTCGCGCGGCGTGGATCTGCGCAAGCACCCCGCGGGCGCCGCACTGAAGGCGGATTTTCGCCGCGGCTTCGAGTACTCGGACGGCTGGGCCGATGACGCGCGGTTGGTGGTGCTCAACGCGATCGATGCGCGCGAACGCGGTGCGACCGTGTTGACCCGCACCCGCTGCGAGTCGGTGCGCCGCGAGCACATCTGGCGCGCGATGCTCGCAGGTCCTCTGGGGCGTCGCGAGGTCGGCGCCCGCGCGCTGATCAATGGCGCAGGCCCGTGGGCGGCCGAGTTCGTCCGTGATCGGTCGCCGCTGCGGGACAAACACGGGGTGCGGCTGGTCAAGGGCAGCCACATCGTGGTGCCGCGGCTGTTCGATCACGACTACGCCTACATCTTTCAGGCGCTGGATCGGCGCATCGTTTTCGCACTGCCCTACGAGCACGACTTCACCCTGATCGGTACGACCGATGTCGAGCATCTGGGCGATCCCGCAAGCGCGCAGATCAGCGCAGACGAGATCGACTATCTGTGTGGCATGGCGAATCGCTATTTCGACCACAGCATCGCGCCATCCGATGTGGTCTGGAGGTATGCGGGGCTGCGTCCTTTGCTCGACGACGACTCCGACGACCCGTCCAGCGTGACCCGTGACTACGTGTTCGATCTGGACGCTGCCGGTGCGCCGGCCCTGTCGATCTTCGGCGGCAAGCTGACCACTTATCGGGTGCTCGCCGAAGAAGCGCTCGACTGCACCGTGCCGCAACTGGGCACGCGCCGCGCGGCGTGGACGGCGGGCGTGTCGCTGCCCGGCGGCGATCTGCCGGATGCCGACTTCGAGCGCTTTCTGCGCGACGTCGCGTCGCGCTGGCCGTGGCTTCCGCAAGCCTTGCGCCTTCGGCTTGCGCGCGCCTATGGCAGTCGGATGCAGCGTTTTCTGGGCGCAGCGACCTGCGTTGCGGATCTCGGTGAAGCGGTGCTTCCGGGCCTGTACGCTGCGGAGGTCGACTATCTGATTGGCGAGGAATGGGCGCAGACCGCCGAGGACATCCTCTGGCGGCGCAGCAAGCTGGGATTGCACCTGGGCCCGGAGGCGCCGGCAATCCTCGATCGCTGGATCGCAGCGCGCGCCGGCTGACGACAGCGCAACCACCCCAGGAGACGCCGCATGTCGCGCTACGTTCTTGCGCTGGACCAGGGCACCACCAGCTCACGCGCCATCGTGTTCGATCGGGCTGGCAGCATCGTTGCCGTCGCGCAGCGCGAGTTCACGCAGTACTTTCCGCAGCCCGGTTGGGTCGAGCATGACGCCAATGAGATCTGGGCCTCGCAGTCGGCGACCATCACCGAGGTGCTGGCCCGTGCCGGGATCGAAGCGAAGGACCTCGCCGCCGTCGGCATCACCAACCAGCGCGAGACCGTGGTGTTGTGGGATCGGGTCACTGGCGAGCCGGTCGCGCCAGCCATCGTCTGGCAGGACCGGCGCACGGCGGATCGTTGCGATGCGCTGCGCGCAGCCGGGCATGAACAACACGTCGCGGCGGTCACAGGCCTGCTGCTCGATCCGTATTTTTCCGCCACCAAGCTGGCCTGGCTGCTCGATCACGTGCCCGATGCACGGGCGCGGGCCGCGCACGGTGCGCTGCACTTCGGCACCATCGACAGCTGGCTGGCGTGGAAGCTCACTGCGGCGCAGGCGCATGTGACCGACGTCAGCAATGCCAGCCGGACCCTGCTGCTGAACCTTGAAGGCGGCTGGGATGCAGACATGCTGGCGCTGTTCGACGTGCCTGCCGCGTGCCTGCCGCGCGTGGTTGCGTCCTCGGCGCATTCCGGCCTGATGGCTCGCATCGAGGGTCACGAGGTGCCGCTGACCGGGATTGCGGGAGACCAGCAGGCTGCGCTGTTCGGCCAGACATGCTTCAAGCCCGGCATGGCCAAGAATACCTACGGCACCGGCTGCTTCATGCTGATGAACACCGGCGCCCGACCCTTGCGCTCGCGCCATCGGCTGCTCACGACGGTGGCCTGGGACCTGGGAGCGCGCACCTATGCGCTCGAGGGCAGCGTGTTCGTGGGCGGTGCCGTGGTGCAGTGGTTGCGCGATGGCCTGGGTCTGATCGAGCGCTCGGCCGACGTGGAAGCGCTGGCGGCCAGCGTGCCCGACAGCGGCGGTGTGTTGCTGGTGCCCGCCTTTACCGGACTCGGCAGTCCGCATTGGGACGCCTACGCCCGCGGCACCATGCTGGGCCTGTCGCGCGGCACCCATCGCGGCCATATCGCCCGCGCGGCACTCGAAGCGATTGCCTTCCAGAGTGCCGAAGTGCTGGCCGCCATGCAGGCCGATGCAAGCCAGCCGCTGATCGAACTGCGGGTCGACGGCGGTGCCACCGCGAACAATCTGCTGATGCAGTTCCAGGCCGATCTGCTCGGTGTGCCGGTGGTCCGGCCCCGGGTGACCGAAACCACCGCGCTGGGCGCGGCCTATCTCGCGGGGCTGGCCACCGGCTTCTGGTCGTCGCCGGATGAACTGGCGGCGGGGTGGCAGGCGGACCGCATCTTCGAGCCCTCGATCAGCCGCGACCACGCGGGGGAACTGATGCGCGGCTGGTCACGCGCGGTCGAGCGCGCGCGCGGCTGGAGCGAGTCCTGAGCGCAAGTCCGGCGGGTGCTGCCGGCGCCGATCTCACTTCAGAATGTCGCCGAAGCACAGGTATTTGGTCTCGACGTACTCGTCGATACCCTGGCGGGCGCCTTCGCGGCCCAAGCCGGATTGCTTGACGCCGCCGAACGGCACCTCGGCGGTCGACACCAGCCCCGTGTTGATGCCGACCATCCCGTATTCGAGGGCTTCGGCGACGCGGTAGATGCGGCCGATGTCGCGGCTGTACAGATAGCTGGCGAGGCCGAATTCGGTGGCGTTGGCCAGCGCGATGGCTTCGGCTTCGGTCTCGAAGCGGGACACCGCGGCCACCGGGCCGAAGGTCTCCTCGCGCGCGCACAGCATGGCCGGCGTGACATCGGTCAGCACCGTGGGGTTGTAGAAGCGGGTTCCCAAGCCGGCGGCGCGGCTGCCGCCGACCACCAGGCGCGCGCCGTGGGCCAGCGCGTCGGCGACGTGGGCCTCGACCTTGCCGATTGCGTCGTCATCGATCAGCGGACCTTGCGCCACGCCCGGCTCGAAGCCGTTGCCGAGCCGGATGTCGCGCGCCTTCGCCGCGAGCCGCTCGACGAAAGCATCGTGGATGCCGGCCTGTACGTAGAAGCGGTTGGTACAAACACAGGTCTGCCCCGCGTTGCGATATTTGCTGTTCATCGCGCCCTCGACGGCGCTGTCGAGGTCGGCGTCGTCGAACACGATGAATGGCGCATTGCCGCCGAGTTCAAGACTGAGTTTCTTGATGCTCGGCGCGCACTGCGCGGCGAGTATTCGTCCGACCTCGGTGGAGCCGGTGAAGGACAGGTGCCGCACCGTCGGACTGGCGCAAAGCGCTTTGCCGATCGCAATGGCGCCGCTTGCATCCGAGGTCACCACGTTGAGTACGCCGGCGGGCAGTCCGGCGCGCTGCGCCAACTCGGCGACGGCGAGCGCGCAAAGCGGCGTGGCCTCGGCCGGCTTGACGACCACCGTGCAGCCGGCGGCAATCGCCGGCGCGACCTTGCGGGTGATCATCGCGATCGGAAAGTTCCATGGCGCGATCGCGGCGCAGACGCCGATCGGCTGCCGGATCACGATATAGCGCTTGTTCGGATCGGTGGTCGGGATGGTCTCGCCATAGACGCGGCGGGCTTCCTCGGCGAACCACTCGATGAAGCTGGCGCCGAAGCCGACCTCGGCGCGGGCTTCGGCGAGCGGCTTGCCTTGTTCGGCGGTCATGATCCGGGCCAGGTCCTCGACATGCTGGTGCATCAACTCGAACCAGCGCTTGAGGATCGCGGCGCGTTCCTTCGCCGTCTTCGCGCGCCATGCCGGCAACGCGGTATCCGCTGCCGCGATCGCGGCTTGTGCCTCGGCCGCTCCAAGCCGCGCAACGTCGGCGAGTTTGCGTCCCGTCGCCGGGTCGAAGACGTCGAGACGGGCAGGGCCGGCGACCCACGCGCCACCGATCAGGGCATTGGTCCTGAGCACGGACGGATCGAGCAGCGCATCGAGCGGGTTCGTGTTTGCGGTCATGGGGTCGAGTTCTTTGGGTCGCTCTGGGCGACGCTGATCCGATCAGTGAATCGAAGCAATGCTGCGTCTCGGCGAGCACGCCGGGTTGCGGCGACGTTGGTTGGATTCGGCGCGGGCGCGCTTGGACTCGACGGCGACCAGCCCCGCAGCGGCGAGACGCACCGACACGACCGCGCGTCTGCAAAGAGTAGCATTGCGGCGCTACCGGCGCCGCTGCCCTTCGACGCGCCTGACTCTGCAGAACTTGCCCCAAACCCACACCCTCCGTGTGGGAGCCGGCATGCCGGCGACCGCAGCACTGATGACTTGCCCCAGTCGCTGCCATGGCAGCTCCCACAAGGAACCACCGACCACACCGCAAACTCCAATCGCCGCCGTCAAGTCTGCAGAACATCAACACTTCAAACCTTGCCCCAAACCCACACCCTCCGTGTGGGAGCCGGCATGCCGGCGACCGCAGCACTGATGACTTGCCCCAGTCGCTGCCATGGCAGCTCCCACAAGGAACCACCGACCACGCCGCAAGCTCCAATCGCCGCCGTCCAGTCTGCAGAACATCAACACTTCAAACCTTGCCCCAAACCCACACCCTCCTTGTGGGAGCCGGCATGCCGGCGATCGCAGCACCGACGACTTGCCCCAGTCGCTGCCATGGCAGTTCCCACAAAGAGCCACCGACCACACCGCAAGCCCAAATCGCCGCCGTCGAGTCTTCAGAACATCAACACTTCAAACCTTGCCCCAAACCCACACCCTCCTTGTGGGAGCCGGCATGCCGGCGACCGCAGCACCGATGACGTGCCCAAGGCACTGCCATGGCAGTACTCGCATTCCTGTTCGCGACTCCACCCATGGCAGCCCGCGCTGCAACCACGCCCCGTGGTACTGCGTACGACGCCGCACAGACCCGCGCGAGTACCCGCATTACAGTCCAGCGCACATCGCACGACGCAATGGGCGTCGTCACGGGAAGCAATCATGAACCACAAGAAGCTCCACGCGCTCGTCGTATCCGTACTGCTGGCGATGCCGATTTCGGTGCTGGCGGGCCGCAGTGAGGCTGAAACCGCGCTGGCTCGTGCCAACGGTGGTGTCGCCGCTGCCGAACGCGCAGGCGCCGTTCAATCCGTTCCGACGGAAGCCGCAGTCGCGCGCGAGAAACTGATGCAGGCCGAGCGCTCGTGCGAACGTCGCGATTGGGATGACTGCGAACGCGCCGCGCATCGCGCCTACGCTGACGCGCGTCTGGCCGAAGCGCGCACCCGCCAAGCCAAGGCTGAATCCGCGACGGCTGCATTGCAGGCAGCGGTCGATACTTTGCGCGCTGAACTTGCCCGAACCGGAGCGACCCGATGAACAGCAGCACCTCGATGTTGCGTTTTTCCTTGCTTGCGGCGGCCGTGATGGCGAGCGGCTGTGCCAGCACCCCGCGGGTCAACCCGCAGGTTCTGGAGTTGCAGAATCAACTGCGCGACATGCGCGGCGACCAGCGCATCGCGCCGTATGCGGCAGCGGAGCTGCGCGAAGCCGAGCTGGCGGTCGAGGTGATCGCCGGTCAGCGCCGGATGCGCCCGCAGGAATTCGACCAGAATCTTTATCTGGCGGGCCGCCTGGTCAAAATCGCCGAGGCCGAAGGTCTGGCGCGACATGCCACGAAAGTAGGTGAGGACCTCGACCGCGAGCGTGAGGCAATGTTGGTCGAAGCGCGCACGCGCGAAGCCGACAGCGCGCGACTGCAAGCCGAACGCGAACGGCTGCGTGCCGATGACGCACAGCGGGAAACGCGCGATGCACGCAGCGAAACCGATTTGGCGCGCCAACAGGCCGAACAGGATCGTCTGACCGCTGAGCGCGGCCAACAGGAAGCCGCGATGGCACGCGATGAGGCGGCGCGTGCGCGTGCGGATGCCGAATCGGCGCGCCAGCAGCTGCAGCAGATGCAAACCGAACTGGCCGATCTGAATGCGAAGCAGACCGAACGCGGCCTTGTCGTGACCGTCGGCGACGTACTGTTTGAGGTCGATCGCGCGGAGCTTCGTCCCGGTGCGAAACGCGAGCTCGATCGACTCGCCAATGCGGTACGCAATCGCGACGGACTGAGCCTCGCGATCGAAGGGCACACCGATTCGACCGGCAGCGCCGCGTACAACCGCGATCTGTCCGAACGCCGCGCCGCATCGGTGCGGGCGTATCTGACGGAGCAGGGGATCGCCCGCGAACGGACCACCTCGATTGGGCTCGGACAGGACTTGCCCGTGGCCAGCAACGACACCGCTGCGGGGCGTCAGCAAAACCGGCGGGTCGAGATCGTGATCCAGCAGGCGAAGCCAGACCGGGTGAGCAAGCTCGACGACTAAGCAATTGCCGGCGCAACCCGCGCAGGCGGCCGCCAACAGAATCGTCGGGTCGAGACTGTGATCCAGCAGGCGGACCCGGCGCGGGTCAGCAAGGTCGGCGACTGATGCGATGCGGACTGCATAGAACATGCAGGCTGCGCGTGCGACTGCCGTGGCAGTCGCACCCGTGGGCGCTTTTGTGTCTCAGGCCCGCTTGGTCCATACGCTGCACCAGCCCTGCGCATTGACGCGGCGACCGTTGAAGATCGAGCACGGTCCGGTGGTTTCTCCAGCTAGGCCGGAATACAGCGTGCAGTTGCTGCAGTTCTGGCCTGCCGCATAGGTGGCGTACTTCGACGCGTCGGCCTTGCTTGCGTCAGAGACGAAACCGAGACTGCTCGCAATCTGTTCGGCCGGGTCGACCAATGCAGTTGCGGGTACCGGAGCAGCTGGCGCCGGCGTGGCGGCGGGCGGGGCAGTCGCTGCGGCCGGCGGCGGTGCTGTCGGTGTGGTTACCGGGGCGGGCGCCGGCGGAGCGGCCGGGGCCGCTGCTGGCGTGGCTGTCGGGGTTTTTTCGCCGCAAGCGGACAGCAGGCCCATGCCGGCCAGCGGGGTCAGTGACAACATCGAAACAAAGCGTCGGCGTGTGGTCATCGGATTTCCTCGTACTGCTTGCGAAGTGTTGATCGGGCGCGGCCCTGACGCAATATCCGATCCTGCGGCAACCGGACGCGTGGAGGCTGCAGGGGAGATCCCGGTCGCGCAGAGCGATCTTGGCGCCACAGCCGCCGAATCATTGCACAACCGCCAATCGTGCGACTAACGACAGTGTTTCATTGGCGATCGTTCGGATGAGCGCGAGCGCTGTCCGCCATACGCGGCAGCCTGACCGCAACGCCGCGCGAAGGGGCGGTCGGTGACGGCCTACGCTGCACTGAACCTTGCCTTGCCGCAACGCTCGGCGCAGAGTTTCCATAGCCGGTCATGCTGGCCGGTATGAGGGGAGAATCGTCATGAGCAAGTTTGCGCTGGGTCTGTGCTTGGGGTTTGCACTGCTGGTCGCCGCTTTTTCTGCGCAAGCGGCGCTGTTCAGGGTGATGGTGGTCGAAGTCAGCGACTCTGCCATGTACATCAAGGAGATCGACAACATCCGTGCAGCGATGAAGCGGCTCAACGTCGACGGCACGCTCCGCGTAATGCGCGCCCGGTTCGCCGGCGAGGCTGCCGGCACGATCGTGGTGGCCGTCGAGTACAAGGACATGGCGTCGTTTGCAGCCACCGACGCCGCGCTGGCAGCGGACGCCGACAACACCGCGACGATGCGGCGAATCGAGGCGCTGCGCAAGATCGTCAGCGATAGCCTCTATCAGGAGCTCTGAGGCTGGTTCAGCGGGCAGAGGACGCATGCGCCTCTGCCCGTCTCCAACTGCGTCTAATGTATATTATGTCAACTGACGGAGATCGATATTGTGGTCTGGGAAAACCTGCGGCCGGCTTGATGATGATCATGGTGTGCTCCGGATACGCTACATTGCTGCGGTGCTGAACCTCCGACAAATCCTCCACGGCGTGCTGGCCCTGCTGGTCGTGGTGTCCGCGTGGACAGCGCAAGCAGGTCCTCACGTGATGCCGGAATCGCCGCCGCACGTTGCCGTCGCTGCCGTTGCCTCGGACCTGCCATGCCACGGCACAACACACGCTGCCGAGCAACCTGATCAGGCTGCTTCCGAAAGATGTTGCGATGATGGCCAATGCGGTTGCGACTGCGTGCACGCGCTACCCGCGCTGCTGACGGCCGAACAGCTGCCGGGCCAATCCTCGCCCCCGGTTTCTGCGCTGCACTACGTTCCCCACGCCCGTCAGCTGGCCACAGCACAACCGGCTCTGCGACCTCCGATCGGTTGATCGCGACACGGGGTTTTCGACCTGCTCGCCCACGCCCGGTCCATGATCGGCGCACCGAATCTGCGTTGTCGTTGCGCAGAACCAGACGGAGCCATTGCCATGTCCACCATTCTTCGCCGCGCCGCTTTGGCTGCGGCACTGTGTACCGTCCTTGCCGGCTGTGCCGCACGCCTGCCGCGCGCCGCCGATGCAGACATCAACACCCTTCTGACCGAGCGCGGTGGACCCAGCGTCGACTGGTCATCGACCGCAGCACCCGAATCGGAGCGCGCAGCCATCACCAGTTGGCTCAGCGCCCCGATGTCGGCCGAGTCTGCCGTTGCGGTCGCGATGCTGCGTAGTCCGCGTTTGCAGTTGGCGTACGCGCGCCTGGGAGTGGAGCGCGCGGAGGTTCTCGAGGCAGCACAGATCAGCAATCCCCATCTGTCGTTCGCACGCGAGTATGTCGATCCTGGCAGCGGCTACAACCGACTCAGCGGCATCGGCATGCCGCTCGCGGATCTGATCCTGCTGCCCGCGAAGTTGCGTTTCGCCAACGCCGAACGCGAGCGCGCCAAACTGGAGATTGCGAACGCCGTCATGCAGGTGGCCGCCGACGTCGAAGCAGCGTGGTACGCCGCAGTGGGCGCGCAACAGATCGCCGATATGCGCAGCGAGCTCGCCACCGCGTCGCTGACGGCCGCGGAACTGGCGCTGCGCTTCCATGACGCGGGCAATATCAGCGAGCTGCAGCTCAAGCTGGAACAGGCAGCCAGCAGCGAGGCGCGGATTGCTGCCGCACAGGCGCGCGCGCAGGCCGGCCTGGCGCGACTGGCGCTGACTGAACTGATCGGATTGACCGGCGCTGACACCGACTGGGCAACCGTCGACCGGCTGCCCCTGCCGGTCGATGCGGAAGACGATCCCGAGTTGCTGGTCGAACTGGCACGCAGCAACAATCTGGAGCTGCTGGCTGCCAATCTGCAGGCGTCGATCCTCAGCGATGCGTTGGCCAGAACGCGGCGTTTCGGTTGGCTGGGCAGCACCCAGATTGGCTACTCGCGAGAGACCGACACCGATGGCTCGCGCCTGCGCGGCCCGACCTTGGATCTGGAACTGCCGATCTTCCATCAGGGGCAGTCCAGGGTGGCGCGTGCGCAAGCAGTGCTCGCCGAATCGCGCGCCCGCGAACGAATCGCTCGGATGTCGGCGGAGAGTGCGGTACGGCTGGGCGCACAGGCCGTGCGCGAATGGCGCGAGGTGATCCAGATCTATCGCGGCGGCTTGATCCCGCAGCGCGAAAAGATCGTCGAGCGCAGCCAGCAGGAGCAAAACTTCATGCTGATCGGCGTGTTCGAACTGCTGCAGGCCAAGGTCCGGGAGTACGAAGCCTGGCAAGGCTATCTCGAAGCGATTCGCGACTACTGGATTGCGCGTACCCAGCTCATGCGCGCGGTCGGCCAGCGCCTGCCGAGCGACGCCGGCGCCGTGCCCGCAAGCGCACCGGCCGTGCGCGACATCGTGCAACCTGCCGGCGAACAGGCGACGCACGACCATCACGATCACCATGGTCAGCACGATGGCGCGATGAAAGAAGCGGTGAAAAAACCAGACAGCAAGCCAGCCGAGGCCCCTGCCCCGCACCACGATCACAGCGAACACGGAGACGACCGATGAATATCACCCGCCGCAATCTCATGTTGGGCGCTGGCGGCAGTCTGTTGACCGCAGCGTCCGCAACGCCGGCGCTCGCGCAGGATCATTCCGGACATGCGATGCCCGCGCCGGCGCAAGCACCGGCCACCACGCCAGTGGAAGCGCCGACCTCCACCGCATCGATTGGCGTGGGCAAGGTACGCACACTCAACGGATGGACCCTGCCCCACCGGATGACTGCGGGCGTCAAGGAGTTCCACCTCGTGGCCGAAGAAGTTCGGCACGAGTTTGCGCCCGGCTCGACCGCCACCTGCTGGGGCTACAACGGCAGCACACCGGGGCCCACGATCGAGGCGGTCGAAGGCGATCGCGTGCGCATCTTCGTCACCAACAAACTGGGCGAGGCGACCACCATCCACTGGCACGGGCTGCTGCTGCCCAGTGGCATGGATGGCGTTGGCGGTCTGACCCAGCCCAAGATCCAGCCCGGCGAGACCTTCGTCTACGAATTCGAACTGCGCCAACACGGCACCCACATGTACCACCCGCACGCCGACGAGATGGTGCAGATGGCGTTGGGCATGATGGGGCTTTTCATCATCCACCCGAAGGCCGGCGAGACGCTCGCGATCGACCGCGACTACGCTTTCATCCTGCACAACTTC
>JBBSDI010000009.1:0-25533 GCA_038249585.1 Lysobacterales bacterium
CACCGCCTTCGTGGCGTTCTCCGTGAGGTATCCCGGCGAGCCGATACGCTGGAACCACCTTGCGGGATTCGCGCTGACGGTAGCCGCCGCGCTGCTGATCTTCGCCGACTTCAGCTGATCCGACGCGTCTGCTCAAAACACTGCAGCAGCAAACTCAGGCGTCGGGCACCACGTTGACGTTGATCGAGATCAGGCGCCAGCCGACGTAGCGGTAGACGAACTTGTAGTCGAACTCGACCCTGCCGCCAGGGGCCGGATAGTAGCCGACCACGCGCAATACGCGGTCGGAATCGACCGCCGGTTCGGCACTGAGATTCGGCGCTACCTCGTCGAGCGAGAGCAGGTTGATCCGATTGTCGACGAAGGCCTTGAATTGGGTATCGAGGTCGGACACCGAGAACTGCGCCTTGAGTTCCGGCGCTGCCGCATCGCGCAGCTCGGTGAAATCGCCGGCATTGACCCCGCGGGCGAACAGGCCCGTAATATCGCCGACCAGGACTACGGCCTCGATGGGGGTCGGCAGCACGGCCGCCGGCGTATCGCGATCGGCATCGCTGCGCAGCGGCTGGATGGCGTCGATGCGCCACACACCGTCCTCCTTGACCATGCTCAGGCGTAGCGGGCGCGTCTCGCCGGTCGCGGTCGTGAACTCGCCATCGACGGTGCCGACACCGTTTTCGATCTTCCAGCCCGACCAGCTGCCACTGGCGTACATGCCGATCTTGCTTTCGCTGAGAAAGCGCTCGAATGCTTCCTGCGCCACGGCATCGCGAAAACGCGTCGTGCGCATGCCGGCGGCGGCCACGAAATCACGCTTGGCGAGCGCGTCGAGAAACGGCTGCGCGGCCCCGCTGACCCCGCCGGGCCCGAACAGGAACAGGAGTGCCAAGGTCAGGCCAAAGGTCAGTACGGCAACGATGGGCAGCACGATTTTCTGCATGGTGATGTCCTGCGGTCGCTGTGCGCGGGTCAGAAGCGGATCTTGCCGCGCAGCATATCGGCGAACATCACCCAATCGCCGGCGAAACTGTAGAACGGATGCTTGAACGTGGCCGGGCGGTTGTTCTCGAACCCGTAGTGGCCGATCCACGCGCATGCATAGCCGGAGAGAAATCCTGCCAACAACCACCACGGATTGCCGCTGACGATCAGCATCGCAACGCACAGCAGGGCCAATGTGCTGCCCAGATAGTGCAGCCGGCGGCAGCTGCGATTGCAATGCTCGCTCAGATAATACGGGTAGAACTCGCGAAAGCTGGCGAAGGCGTGGCTGGCAGCGCTCATGGGCAATCTCTCCGGAGCCGCATTCTCGACTGCGGACGATGCCGCCGCAAGCCCACAAGCCCACAAGCCCACGTGCAGGTCAACCGCCTGCAGCAGCCTGCGTTGGAACAAGTCGGCACAACGCCACCACAGGACCGACATCCCATGCCAATCAAACTGCGCCATCTCGCGATTTCCGCCTTCGGCGCTGCCGTGCTGGTCGGCGGCATCGCTGCCGCCCAGTCGCCGGCGGCAGCCGTACCTGCGCCTGGCCCCAATGCCGCAAAGATCGAACATTGGCAGGCCATGCGACAGGCTGGCCGCGGTGCGCGCGGCATGCGGCTGGCAGGCGGGTTCCGCAACGATCCGGCGATCGCGGTGGTGATCAACCTGCGTGCGATCGAACGCGCCTATCGGGCCGCTGGTCGCGGCAAGGACTTAGCTGGGTTCTATCGCGAGCAACTGAGCCGAACCCAGGACCCGGTGGTGCGCAACTTCGTCAACTATCGCCTGGCCAAGCTGGAGCTTCGCGATGACGACGCCAAGGGCGCACTGGAGGCGCTCAAGCGCAATCTCGACGAGAACTACAGCCGCATGCGCTAAAGCGAAGGCAGCCTTGCCGGACACAGCTGTCTCAATCCCGAGGCACTGCGTCCAGCGCTTTCTTCTCGTCAAGCTTGGCCCGATCCCAATAGCGGTCCTGTGCGTCCAGCGGCAAGTCCTGCATGCGCGTGCCGTCAGCGGCAGCCATCGCTTCCATCGCACGGAAGCGGCGTTCGAACTTCAGGTTGGCGCGGCGCAGCGCGGTGCCGTAGTCGACCTTGGCATGCCGGGCGAGCACCACGCAGACGAACAGCACGTCGCCAATCTCCTCGGTCAGGCGCTCGGGATCGCGCGGCGTGCGCTGCAGCTCCTCGCGTACTTCCTCGATCTCCTCGGCCAGCTTGCCCAGCACCGGCATCACGTCGGGCCAGTCGAACCCGACGCTGGCCGCGCGCTTTTGCAGCTTCTCCGCCCGCACCCATTCGGGCAGCCCGGTGCCGATCCCATCCAGTGCCGAGGCCTGCGGATCGATGCCCTTCTCGACCTGCTTGATCGCATCCCAGCGGCGCGTCTGCTCCTGCGTATCGCGCAGCCGCTGCGCCGCGTCCGCCGACTCCCCGTGCGGACCGAACACGTGCGGGTGACGGCGGATCATTTTGTCGCAGATCGCGCCGACCACGTCGCCGAAGGCGAAGTGACCGTCCTCCTCGGCCATCCGCGAGTGGAACACCACCTGCAGCAGCAGGTCGCCCAACTCTTCCTTGAGCTCGGGCAGGTCGCGGCGCTCGATCGCATCGACCACCTCGTAGGCTTCTTCGATGGTGTATGGAGCGATGCTGTTGAAGTCTTGCTGCGCGTCCCATGGGCAACCGGTCACCGGATCGCGCAGGCGGACCATGATCTCGAGCAGGCGGTCGATCGGAGGCATGTTGGCGCGAGGTTGGCGGGCCGGTGCGGGCATCCGCATGGTGCAGGCAGCAGGCGCCGGCGGCAAGTCGGGGAAGTGTTGCGCGCGTGAAAGAACTCCGGGTGGCGACCGCACTGGACGCGCGGTTCAGACCCAGCGCTGCCACTTTGCTGCGGGATCGCCGATCGCGATGAACTCGGGATTGATCAGCGACTCGCGCCGGTTGTAGACCAGCGGCAGACCTTGCAGATCGGTGACCTTCCCGCCGGCCTGCTCGACGATGCACTGGCCTGCGGCCGTATCCCATTCCGAGGTGGCGCCATAGCGCAGGTACACATCGGCATCGCCGCCGGCGACCAGGCAGAACTTCAACGAAGACCCCATCGGGACCAGTTCATGCGCGCCGATGCGATCGAGAAATCCCTGCATGCGCGGATCGCCATGCGAGCGACTGCCCGCGATCCGCGCGGGCGATGCGGCCTTGCGCCCGCGCAACGGTACATCGCCTTGTGCAGTTTCGCGCGCAGCACCCGCATCGCGTACCGCGTGCAGCATGTCGCCGCGCGCTGGCGCATACACTACGCCGAGGATCGGCTGGCCGTGTTCGATCAGGGCGATATTGACCGTGAACTCGCCGTTGCGCTTGACGAACTCGCGTGTGCCGTCGAGTGGATCGACCAGCCAGTAACGCGTCCAGTCGCGGCGCTGCGACCATTCGAGCGCGGCGGATTCTTCCGACAGCAGCGGCAGTTCGGGGGTGATCGCGGCCAGCTCGCGGGCGATGTAATGGTGCGCGGCGAGATCGGCTGCGGTCAGCGGCGAACGGTCGGATTTGCGCTCGACCGCGAAGTCGCCTGCATACACCGCCATGATCTCGCGTCCGGCACCGCGTGCGATCTCGATCGTGACCCGGCGCAACGCCTCCAGATCGGCCGGCGTCACAGCACCCCCGCGCGCAGCAGCTCGCGAACCATGAACAGTGCTGCGATCGAACGGCCTTCGGTCACGTCATCGCGCTGCACCAGGGTGGCCAGATCGTCGAGCTTCCACGGCACCACTTCGAGCTCTTCCGGCTCGTCGCCGGGCAGGCGCTCGGGATACAAGTCGCGGGCGAGCACCACGTGGGTCTGGTTCTTCATGTACGTCGGCGCCAGCGACAGCTTGCCGACCAGGTCGAGACGGCGCGCTCCGTAACCGACCTCTTCCTTGAGCTCGCGATCGGCGCCCTGCAACGGGTCCTCGCCGCGTTCGAGGCGGCCTTTGGCCAGACCCAGCTCGTAGGCGTGCAGTCCGGCCGCGTACTCGCGAATCAGCAACACCGTGTTGTCGTCGAGCAGCGGCACCACCACCACCGCGCCGCTGCCCGCGCTGTGCATGCGCTCGTAGGTGCGGTGCACGCCGTTGGAGAACTCGAGGTCGAGCTGTTCGACCGCGAAACGACTGCCTTGGCCAAGCAATCGGGTGGCATGGATGATCGGAAGCTTGCTCATCGGCACATTGTACTGGGCTGACGCGTATCGCCGGCGTGCTCACGGCGGCCATTTGCCCGCGTCGCGCATCGTTCAGTCGACGAAGGTCGCCTTCAGCGCGTCGTACAGCCCCGGCCCGGTGGCCAATACCGAGGTGGTGTGGAGGTCGATCTCGCGACCCTGAAGGTCGGAGAACTGGCCGCCGGCTTCGCGCACGATGCAGGCCAGCGCCGCGATGTCGAGGATGTTCACGTCGGACTCGATCACCGCGTCGATGCTGCCACGGGCCAGCAGATGGTAGTGATAGAAGTCGCCGTAGCCGCGCGTACGGTTGGCGCGCCGGACCAGACCGGCCATGCGCAGCCAGCGCTGGTCGGAGGCCATTGTCTTCAAGTTGCCGAACGACAGCGCGGCATCCTCGATGCGATCGGTCATCGCCACCGCCATGCGCTCGCCGTCGAGCCATGCGCCGCCGCCGCGCCGCGCCCACGCCACTTCGCCGAACTGCGAGGCGCTGGACACGCCGAGCACGATCTCGCCCTGGTGCATCAGCGCGATCTGGGTGGAAAAGAACGGATAGCCGCGCACGAAGCTCTTGGTGCCGTCGATCGGATCGATCAGCCACAGGTATTCGTTGTCGCCGCGTTCGATGCCGAACTCCTCGCCGTAGTAGCCGTGCGCAGGAAACTGCGCCTTCAGCACGCGCTTGATGGCGGTTTCCGCTTCGCGATCGGCGATGGTGACCGGACTGGCGTCGGCCTTGATCTCGACGGCCACGTCGCGGCGATAGTAGTGGGCGATCACTTCGGCCGCGGCTGCGGCGGCCTCGCGCGCAGTGTGCAGTGCGGCGTCGAGCCAGGCGGATTCGAGTTGCGTCATTGCGGGATCTCGTGCAGTTGGCCTTCAACACGCAGGAACGAGCCGCCGTCGGCCGTACGCTGGCCGATGAACTTGAGCGCTTCCTCGATCTGCGGATCGGGCTGGCGCAGGTTCAGGCGGGTCTCGCTGACGAAATGGCCGTCCTTGAGCCGCACTTCGCCGGCAATCGCCAGCGGACCGCCTAGATCGGCGACCTCGGCGAGGATCGCACCATCGGCGGCCGGTGCAAAATCGATTGCAACTCCGGGCAGGCGTACCGATGCCGCGCCAGTGACGCCCAGGTCGCGCCATTCGGCGCGGCCCTGAGCGCTGTACAGCAAGCCATCCCGCAGCTCCGCGGCCGAGGCCTGCAGGTCGATGCGACCGACCAGACCGAGGGCGGGGATGTCCAGCGCGGGTGCCAGCAGTGCAGCGGGCACATTCGCGCTCAGATTGGAAAGCCGAAGCGCCGCGCCGCTACGCACGAAATCGCCGGAGGCGCGCACCTCGCTGCCCGCAAGTTGCAGCCGTCCGCGCGGATTGCCCTGCAGTGCGCTGCTCCGGTCAACCGTCCACAGCAGCGGACCGAGCGCGACATCGAAGGCCACCAGTTGCTCGGCACGACCCTGCCACACGCTGCCGCTGACGCCCTGCAAACGGATCGCCCCGAGGCGATCGCCGAACCAGCGCAGCGCAAGTTCCGCCGGCGCCAGCCACAACAGACTCGCCAATGCGGCCAGCGTAATCAGCAACGCGATCAACAGCACCTTCAGGCTCTTCATGCGCTCACGCGGCCTCAACTGCCCTGCGTGTCGACCACGCCGATCCGCGCATCGACCGTGCCGGTGTCTATCGCACGCTCGACTACCAGTTCATCGACACCAACGCCGTACTGCCGACGCAAGGTCTCCAGCCAGGTTGTCATGGCGTCGAAACTCACGCGCTCGAACCACAGGTTGACCCGTCCGGCGCCGGCCGGCTCGATGCGGACCAGGCTGCCGCCAAGTCCGGCCTCGCGCGCGGTGCCATCGGCCAGCGCAAGTAGCGAACGCCCAGCGCGATCGAGCCCGGTAGCGCTGCCCGATGCGCGCAGGCGCTGCAGTTCGGGCGCGACGCTGCGCAACCACAGCAAATCGGCCTCGGCCTGCGCGGCCTCGGCGGCGAGTGCGGCGCGCGACTGGCTCAGCGGATACCACACCCAGGCCCAGACCAGCAGCGCTGCCACGACCGCCGCACCAATCGACAGCACGGCGCGATCGCGCTGCGATTGTCGACGCCACCAGCCGCTCATGGCTGCCTCCGGCCGATGCGCAGACGACCCTCGGTACCGCCCTGGCGGGCGGTGGCGCCAGCCAGCTCCGCACTCAGCCCCGGCAAACTGCCGATCGATTCGCGCAGTTGGTCGAGGGTGGCGACACCGGGTGTGAGCAAGACCAGTTCGAGCGCGCCACTGCGGTACTCGACGCCCTTGAGGAAGGTCTGCGGCGAAGACGACACCAGCGGTGCGACCTGTGCCAGCAGTTCGAGCGCCCCGCCCTCGCCCGCACGACCGCCGAGCACGCGATAGTCCGCGCGCACCCGATCGACCGCGTTGGCCTGCACCGGACTGCCGGGATAAATCTGCGCATAGAGGGTGCCGATCTCGAAGCGCAATGCGGCAACCCGGATGCTCAGCAGGTGACGATCCAGCAGCACCCAACCGAAGCCCGCGATCAACGCGGCGAAGGCGAGCACCGCGGCCAGCCGCCACAGCTTGCGCAGCGGCTCGCCACGATGGCGCGGCGCGAATTCACCGACCAGCAGATCGGGCGACGCGGCTTGTGCGCGCAGCCCGGCGGCAAGCACGGCGAGCGCCTCGCTGGGGCCCGGCTCGCGTTCGACCACGAAACGCGCGGCATCCAGCGCTGGTGCAGTGCCGCCGACGATCCGCACACGGCTGCGCCCGTCGGCAGCGCGCGGTGCGTCCGCCAACACCAGCCACTCGGGCAACTCCTCGACACTGGCGGCGAATGCGCGCGCGGCAGCGCTGCGCACCAGCACGCGGTCGCCATCGACCAGCGCGATGATCGACTCGGGCGGTAGCGGCAGCAGCAGCGCATCGACCAGCATGCGGTCGGGCCAGATGCCGCGGCTGGCCAGGTCGGCCAGCCACTCGCGCAGGCGCTCGCGGCGTACCGCCAGCACCAGCTGGCCGCTACCGCGCGGATGCGGGATCGCACTGAAATGCAGACCTTCCACCGGTTCGGCGAGCTGGTCTTCGAGCGCGAACGGAATCGCGCGCAGTAGCTGCTCGCGCGAGCGCGCGGCGACCTCGGCTTCCAGCAGCAGGGTGTGCTCGACCGCGATCACCACCACGATCTCGCTCGCGCCTGCCAACACGCGCGACTCGATCCGCTCGCCCGCACTGAGCGGTCCGCTGCGGCCGCGGTCGTCCTCGGCCAGCCACTGCAGCGGATGCTGCGGTCCGCGATAGCGGATCAGCACACGGTGCGTCATGCGGGGCGATTCACGGTCATGCGCTGATTCTAGCGGGGCAGCCGCGTCACGGGTGAGCTGCGCTGCGGACCCCGCACCTCACCATGCCCCGCGCCCGCGCGCGACCACCGCGATGCGGCGTGCGTCGGCGCGCTCGATCACGCTGGCATAGGCGAAGGGAATGGCATCCAGCTCGACTTCGGCACGGGCGAGGAAAAAGCGGCTGCTGAAGCCGACCAGGCGCTCGATCTGCGCCTGCTCGGCGGGATCCAGCACGCCAGCCTGCTCGAGCTGCAGTTTCCAGCTGCTGAAATCGCCCGCTCGCGCCGCGCCATCCTGGGCGAGCTGGCGCGCGGCCTGCTCGCTGATCCGCTCGGAAAGCGCACGCAGTACCGGCACGGTTGCCGTATTGACGTTGATCCGGGTCGCAACCGGCGAGGGCAAGGTGCACACGTGCGGCGCGACAGTGCGGTACGCATCGCGATCGACTCCGCGCAACAGGCGCAGTTCGCTGACATGCATGAAGGCGCGATTGGCGGCGCGGTACGGCGGCGTGGCGCCGAGGTAGGCGCTGTCCTCGGCACCGCGCAGCGCGCCGGGGATCAGATCGCGATCGATCCAGTCGCTGGCCGCGTCGGCGATGCCGGGGTCGAGCTTGAGCGCGAGCAGCAGGCGACGGAACATCTCCACCTGCACCGGCACCACGCCGTCGGCGCCGACCAGGTTGTTGAGATTGAAGCAACCGCCGAGGTCGCGCATGCGGCCGCCGATACGGCCACCCGGCACCGGCGTCGGCGGCAGCGGTCGCGCCCACAGATCGCCGTTGGCGTCGACCGCATCGAGCGCGATATCGCGGCGCAGGATCTGCACCGCCCAGTCCTCCAGGCCCGCGGCCAGCGCATCGGCCTGGGCGGCGCGCTGCACGTTCGCGGTGCGCGCCACCGCGATCTCGCCCTGGTCGAGCAGCATCGCAACCAGCACGGTCGCCAGCGCGACCACCAGCAGTGCGGTCAACAGAGCCACGCCGCGCTGCGTTGCCACCGCTTTCATCGTGCAGCCTCGATCACGACCGGCGACACCAGCACCACGCGGCGCGCGAGAGCTCCAAAGTCGGGGCCGCTGAGCACGAACTCCACCGCGCGCGGCAGGCGCTCGGGCAGGGCATCGGGACCGTCGCGCGGCGGCCAGCTGTCGCGCCAGTTCGCCGCGCTATCCATGTAGCGAAAACGCAGACCGCTGGTCTGCGCGAGCATGCTGCGCGGCACTCCACGCGTGGCCGGTGCGCGATCGAGCACCGGCCAGCGCACGCGTCGCAGTTCGCCATCGACCAGCGCCCATGCGCTGCGCGAGAGCATCGCGCTGGCCTCGGTCAGCGGACTTGCGAATCCGGCGTGGGTCAGCTCCAGCGCAGAGGCGCTACCGATCATCGCCGGCAAGGTTTCGCCGGCATTGCCACGCAGCGGTCGCGGCAATGCCTCGCGCAGGTCGCGCTCCAGGCCGGCCACTGCCGATTGCACCGTAGCCAGACGCTGCGCGGCCTCCGCGGTTTGCGCGCGCGCGCGCGCCACCGCATCGAGCCCGCCGTAGGCCAGCACCGCGAGCACCGCAAAGATCGCGACTGCGACCAGCACTTCCAGCAGCGAGAATCCGCGATTGCGCATCAGGGCGGGCCTGCGAAGCCGGTCAACGAGGTGACCGGGCGCACACGCGCGGCGTCCTCGAACACCGCGACTTCGAGACGTCGCAATGCCGGATCGTCGCTGCCCTGCACTTCCAGCCGCCAGTACCAGTCGCGGGTGCCCATCGGCATCACGCCCTCACGGCGTCCGATCTCGGGAAAGCGTTCGCCGAGGCGAACGTCGCTGATCACGTTGGCCGCGACCCAGGTCGCCAGCGTGGTCTCGCGTTCGCGTGCCAGCGCATCGGCCGACAGTCCGGCCGCACGCACCAGTGCAACCAGCGCCAGCGATACCACCGCCAGCGCGACCAGCACTTCGAGCAGGGTGAATCCGTGCTGCCGGCGCGCGATCACGGGACTGCTTCGGCAGGTTCCGCACGCACCCGTCCGTCGGCGGACCCGATGACCTGCCACGCGGGCACGTTGGCGCCGCTGATCCGTGCTTCGAACGGCACCAGTTCGCCGCCAGGTGCGCACAGGGACTGCGGCTCGGCGGCGAACTCGCGCTCGAGTTCTAGCGCACGCCCGTCGCGCGAAACCTGCAGCACGAAACCCTGCGGAAGCTCGCGCGCAAGCAGCGGCCCACTGTCGATGCTGCGCCACCCATTGGCGCCGGCCAGACTGAATCCGTAGCGACCGCGCGCGAACTGCACGCCGTGCTCGCGCCCGCTCAACTGCGCGCGTTCGCAGGCCAGCATTACCAGCGCCTGCATGCGCAGCGCTTCGCGCTCGACTTGCCGCTCACCGCCGGAGCCGAGCAGGCCTACCGTGGCGATGCCGGCGATCACGGCCAGTATCGCAACCACCACCAGCAGTTCGATCAGGCTCATGCCGCGCATGCTGCGGCAGCCTGCAACATGCGCCCGCGGCTGCGTCAGGGCGTCCAGTTGCCGATGTCGGCGTCGACGCCCTCGCCGCCGGGCTTGCCGTCGCGACCCAGCGAATAGACGTCGAACTCGCCGTGCTGGCCGGGCGACAGGTACTGGTAATCGCGAGCCCAGGGATCCCTGGGCACCGCACCGCCTTCGACATAGCCGCCAGCGCGCCAGTTGCGCGCCTCCGGCTGACCACCGGGTTTTGCGACCAGCGCCAGCAGGCCCTGGTCGCTGCCGGGATAGCTGAAGTTGTCCAGCTTGTACAGGTTCAGCGCAGAGCCGAGCACGCTCACTTCGGTCTTCGCCTTGGCCACCGCAGCATCATCGACGCGGCCCAGCACACGCGGCACCACGATGGTGGCCAGGATCGCGAGGATCGCTACGGCCACGATGATTTCGATGAAGGTGAAGCCGCGCTGCGTGCGAGGGCGTATGTGCGGCATGGCGGGACCTTGTGCGCGGGATGTACGGTCGCGATGATAGCAAACGCTCCGCACTGGCCCGTACGCTGCAAACACCATGAACGACGCCGAACTCATCCGCCGCGACCTCGCCGTGCTGTGGCACCCGTGTACCCAGATGCACGACCACCAAAGCCTGCCGCTGGTTCCCGTGGCACGCGCCGAGGGCGTCTGGCTGCACGCGCACGATGGCCGCCGCTGGCTGGATGCGATCTCGTCGTGGTGGGTGAACCTGTTCGGCCATGGGCACCCCAGGATCGCTGGCGCGATCCACGCGCAGCTCGACCGCGTCGCGCACGTGATGCTGGCAGGGGTTACCCACGAACCCGCGGTCGGGCTCGCGGAAGACCTGCTGGAAGCCGCCGGTGCCCCGTTCGCACGCGTGTTCTATGCCGACAACGGCGCCTCGGCGATCGAGGTGGCGCTGAAGATGAGCTTCCACGCCTGGCGCAACGCCGGCGAAACCGCACGCACGCGTTTCATCGCGATCGAGGGCGGCTACCACGGCGAGACCCTCGGCGCGCTGGCGGTGACCGATGTGGCGCTCTACCGCGATACCTATGCGCCGCTGCTGCACTCGCCGCGCTTCGCGGAATCGCCGGCGCCGCGCGCGGGCGAGACCCCCGAGCAAGCCGCGCAGCGCGCGGCCGATGCGCTGGATGCGCTGCTCGCCCGGCACGCCGGCGAGACTTGCGCGGTGATCATCGAGCCGCTGGTGCAGTGCGCCGGCGGCATGCAGATGCACGATCCGGAATGGCTGCGACGGGTGCGCGCGGCCTGCGATCGCCATCGCGTGCACCTGATCGCCGACGAGATCGCGGTGGGCTTCGGTCGCACCGGCAGCCTGTTCGCGCACCAGCAGGCCGGCATCGCGCCGGATTTTCTGGTGCTGTCGAAGGGCCTGACCGGAGGTTTCCTGCCGCTGGCCGCGGTGCTCACCACGCAGTCGGTGTACGACGCGTTCTACGCCGAGTACGCCACCCGACGCGCCTTCCTGCATTCGCACAGCTATACCGGCAATCCGTTGGCCTGCGCTGCTGCACGCGCCACTTTGGCGATGTTCCGGGATGAGCCGGTGCTCGAGCGCAACCGCAGCCTCGCTGAGTCGATGCGCGAGGCGATGGCCGCACTGGCCGAACTTCCGCACGTGGCCAATATCCGCCAGTGTGGAATGATCGCCGCCCTCGACCTGGTTCGCGATCGTGCCAGTGGCAGCCAGTTCGCGTGGCAGGAGCGGCGCGGCCTGGCCGTCTATCGGCACGCGATTGCGCACGAGGCCCTGCTGCGCCCGATCGGCAACGTGGTGTATTGCATGCCGCCCTACGCGATCACCACCGACGAGATCCAGCACATGGTGCGCATCGCACGCGATGGCATCCTTGCCGCTACCCGCGACTTGCGCCCGACCAGCGTGGTGGTTGGATCGGCGAGTTTCGATCCGGCCGCACTCGAGATCTGAGAAAG
Source organism: Lysobacterales bacterium (assembly GCA_038249585.1). Taxonomy (GTDB): domain Bacteria; phylum Pseudomonadota; class Gammaproteobacteria; order Xanthomonadales; family Ahniellaceae; genus UBA4656. Next base: position 11,994 of record JBBSDI010000009.1, read on the forward strand.
TACCGTCAGCATGCGAAAAGTGCGCGTTTTCGTCGACCTGCCACTGCGTCCGGAAGCCGACGTGGTGCTGCCCGATTTCGCCGCCGAACACCTGACCCGCGCGCTGCGCCTGGGCGACGGCGCGCAGATCGTGTGCTTCAACGGCGACGGCCGCGACTATCGCGGAACCCTGCGCCTGCGCGGACGCGAGCGGCTGTTTGTCGTCGATGCCTGCACCGCGCCCGCGGCGGCCGAGTCGCCGCTGCGCATCACCCTCGCGCAGTGTGTTGCGCGCGGCGAAAAGATGGATTCGGTACTGCAGAAGGCTACCGAGCTGGGCGTAGCCGGCATCGTGCCGCTGATCTCCGAGCGCACCGAAGTGCGCCTCGACGAGGATCGCGCGGGACGTCGACAGGCGCATTGGACGCGCGTGCTGCACAGCGCCTGCGAGCAGTGCGGTCGCGCCACGGTGCCGCTTCTGCAGGCGGCGATCGCATTGCCGGCGTGGGCCGCGGAGGTAGCGCCCGATGCGCTGCGGCTGGTACTTGCACCGGATGCGCAGACCGGCTTGCGCGAACTGGCACCACCGACTGGCGAGGTGATCGTGGTGGTGGGCCCCGAGGGTGGGCTGTCCGAACGCGACCTTGCAGCGCTCGCGGTCGCGGGTTTTACCGGCCTGCGTCTGGGGCCGAGGATCCTGCGCACCGAGACCGCGGGACCTGCCGCACTGGCGGCGTTGCAGTCGCGCTTTGGCGATCTGTAGGTGCGGCGGGTGGTCGCCGGCGTGCCGGCTTCCACAGCGAGCTGGTGAGTTTGTGACAAGCCTTGCGGTGGGTGTCGCCGGCGTGCCGGCTTCCACGGTTCGCGGCCATTCAGTGGCCGCGCGAGCGGTGTCTGGACTACGCGGCGACTGCCAGCGCCTGCGCGGTCATCGCCTCGATTGCCGGCAGGTCGGGAATGAATGCGGGATCTTCGCGCACCAGCACGGTCATGCGCACGCCTGCGCGGCCCTCTCCATCTTCGCTGGTGGGAATCAGCAGGTCGGGACTGAGGGTGGTCAGGCGCGGAAAACCCAGGCACAGCAGCGCGATGTACGGCATGCGCGGCTGCCCGGTCAGACCCTTCAGTACGGTGACCTTGGCGTTCAATGCGCCATCGCGCGGTGCGATTCCCGACAGCAGCGAGAACGACACCAGCGGCACTCGCCAACCGCGCCAGCGTACGCGTCCCAGCAGCCACGGCGGCGCACCTTCGATTGGCTCTGGCACTGCGGCGGTGATTATCTCCGACACGTTGGTGTTCGGCAGCAGCAGGCGGCCACCAGCGACGGTGATCATCAAGCCACGGATTTCGTGCGGTGAGTCGGTCATGGGATCGTTTCCTCGATTCAGTCGCGGATCGCTCGGCGCGCCAATTCCCCGGCAAGTTCCTGTGCCAGCTCCGCCGGTGCGGCGACGAACGACACCACGCCGGCATCCTGTGCGCCATCGACCATCGAGCTGATCACGCAGGTTGCGGGATCCTGCACCCAGATCGTGCCACCGCGCTCACGCATGTAGATCGCGCCCTCGACCGCATCATGCGCCATGCCGCTGAAGATGATCGCGCCCGCAGCCTTGCCGAAACGATCTGCGGTATCGCGCAGCACGCGGTCGATCGAGGGGCTGTAGGGCGACGGGTCGTCCGCGGCCTGCAGGTGCACGGTGCCGTCGGTGTCGACCTGCAGACGCCCGGACAGCGGCACCACCACGACCTCGCCATGCCGCGCGATGTCGCCATCGCCCACCGTACGCACCGGCATCGGCGTGGCCCGCGCGAGTTGCTGCACCATCAGGTCGAGGAAATCCGCGCCCATGTGCTGGGCAAGCAGGAACAGTGCCGGGGTTGTCGGCGGCAGAGCAGCCAGGAACTCGCGCACTGCTTCCGGCCCGCCGATCGAGGCGCCAAGCACCCAGATGTTGTGGATGCCGGATGCGGCCGGCTGCCCGAGCGGCAGCGCATTGGCCGCCGCGACCATCGCCTGAAGTTCTGCGGCGAGCTCGGGGTCGGCCGCGGGCTCACGCAGGCCGCGCTGTTCGAACGCGATCGAGCCGTCGGAGCTGTCGTCCGCATCGGCCTCGATGGCTGGTTCAGCGGCGGGGACCGGCGGCAGGCTCGCTGCGCGGCGGTCCTTTTCGTCGATCTCGAACTTTGCACGGCCGGTGATCGGCGTGTTGTCTTCATCGCCGAGCGGCTCCAGCGACAGCCCGGAGAAATCGAAGTCGCTCAGTGATCGGCGCGGCGCACTGCTGGCCGTAGCGGGATTTCGCGCCGGCGCTGCGGGTTGTTCGTCGTCATCGCCGCCCAGCGACAGCCCCGATGCCGAAGCCACCAGTGGCCGCGCAGGACCGGCGGCGGCGGGGTCGGGGTCCACGTCAACGCTGGCGACAGGCTCGGATTGCAGATCGAGCAACAGTTCGTCGAGTCCAGCCGGTGCGGACTCGCGCTGCGAAGGCGTGTCGTCGTCGAGCGGCTCGAAGCTGAGCGCACCGAGCGCTTCGCCGAACTCCTCGGTCAGGGTCATGCTGGTGTCGAGCGCTTGATCGGCAGCATCAGCGGTCGCGTCGGTGACCTGCTTTGCAGCGCCCTGGTCGGCTTCAGCCAGCAGCCCGAAGTCGCGCAAGCTGGCGGCGAAGTCCGGGTCGAGATCCAGCGCCTGGCTCAGCGCAGCGGCGCGCGTTCGCGGCGCTGCAACTGCCGGCGGGTCCGAGTCGAGCGACAGCCCATCGAGGCCGTCGAAATGCTGGTCGATGGACGCATCGGCGACGAGCTCGCCGGGCTCCGAGATACTGATCGATTCGAAGTCGTCGTCGTCGAGCGCATCCGTGGTCGCGGTGCGTTCACCGGTGCTTTGAGCAGGCGTTCTCCCTGCATCCATGCTGCGCTCGCGCATGTCTTGCGGTCGCAGTTCGACGGTCGGTGCGTCATGGCGTGATGGTGCAGCCGGCTGGCCAGCGAGCGCGCGCTGCAGGTCGACCACTGGCAGCACCACGGTCGGCGCATCGTGGCGCGCCGACGCGCGCGCGAACGGATCGACCAACTCGGCGGCTACCGGCTCATCGGTAGTGACCAGTGCGGCGCGCGTGCGCTGCAGGGATTCGCCGGTGTCGGCCGTGAGGGCTGCATCGAGTTCCGCGCCGTGCAACTCGAAGCCGAGCTCGGGATCGTTGGGCGTATCGGATTGCAAGCGCTCGGTCTTGACCCGCACCGGAACCGCACTGGAACCCGGTGGTCGTGGCGGGTTGAGCTCGCCACGGCCGAGAATCTTCGCGGCCAGGTGACGCGCCCAGCGCGCCTGGTCCGAGCCCTGCAGGCGACTCGACACCTCGGCATCGTTGAACACCACGTGCAGCGCGTCGTCGGTCAGCAGGTTGTCGAACTGGTCGAGCGCGTCGCCGGAGTCCTCGTCGAGGTTGATCACCACGATCCTCGCACCCGACGCATCCAGCGCCGCACGATCGAACATCGCCGCGGGCGAATCGTAGACCACCGATGCGCCGAGTTCGGTGAGCGCGTGTTTCAAATGCTCGGCGTGAGCGAGCGCCTGATACAGCAGGGCGATCGAAACCTCGCGTGGCTGCGGCTCAGTCGAGTGCACGGGACAGCCTCAGCGTTTCCTCGACGTTGCGCAGCAGGTCGGCCTCCTGATACGGCTTGCCCAGATAGCGGTCGACGCCGATTTCGAACGCGCGCTGGCGGTGCTTCTCGCCGGTGCGCGAAGTGATCATGATGATCGGCACGCTACGCAAGCGTGGATCGTTGCGCATGTAGGTCGCCAGTTCGTAACCGTCCATGCGCGGCATTTCGATATCGAGCAGCATCAGGTCCGGAACGCGGTCCTGCAGCTTTTCCACCGCGTCGAGACCGTCCTTCGCGGTGAGCACCTCCATATCGTTGCGCTCGAGCACGCGGCTGGTCACCTTGCGCATGGTGATCGAGTCGTCGACCACCATCACCAGCGGCTGTCGACGGACTTCCGGCGCTGCAACCACCGGTACCGGCGGTGCCACCAGTCCGGGCATCGAATCTTCGATCGCGTCTTCGACTGCGCTCGCCTCGCGCAGCGCGGCGCTGCGGCGCACCAGTGGTGCCACGTCGAGGATCATCACCACCGAGCCATCGCCCATGATGGTGGCGCCGAAGATCCCGGGCACCGAGTTCACCTGCGGGCCGACCGACTTGACCACGACTTCGCGACTGCCGAGTACGCCATCGACGCGGATCGCGGCGCGCTGGTCGCCGGTTCGCGCCAGCAGCAACGGCAACTGCGCTTCGTCCACCGCGCGGGCGCCGGGCACTCCGAGCAGGTTGTTCAGCTCGTGGATGATGTATTCCTCGCCGGCGTAGGCGAACACCGGGCGCGCCTGCGCGACGCGGCGGTCGAAATCCTCGCGCCCGATGCGCGCCACGCCCTGCACCGAGGACATCGGCACCGCGAAGACCTGATCGCCAAGGCGGATCAGGATCGCCTGGGTGACGGCGAGGGTGAACGGCAGGCGGATCGCGAACTCGGTGCCCGCACCGCGCTGGCTGTCGATCGACATCGAGCCGCCGAGCTGGCGGATCTCGCTTGCGACCACGTCCATGCCGACGCCGCGACCGGCCAGCTGGGTCAGTTTCTCGGCGGTGGAGAAGCCGGTCTCGGCCACGAATGCGAACAGATCGCGATCGGACAGCTGCGCATCGGGCCGCATCAGGCCGCGCTCGATCGCCTTGCGGCGGATCGCGTCGCGATCCATCCCGCGACCGTCGTCAGACACGCGGATCACCACTTCCGTCGCTTCGCGACTGACCGCGATGCGCACCGTGCCTTCCTCGGGCTTGCCTACGGCGGCGCGATCGGCCGGCGCTTCGATGCCGTGCGCGATCGCGTTGCGCAGCATGTGCTCGAACGGCGCTTTCATGCGCTCGAGCAGGTTGCGGTCCATTTCACCCTGGGCGCCCTCGATGCGCAGGGTGGCGCGCTTGCGCTCGGTGTCTGCGGTCTGGCGCAGCAGGCGACGCAGGAACGGCACCACCGAGTCGAACGGCACCATGCGCGTGCGCATCAGGCCTTCCTGCAGCTCGGAGGTGACCCGCGACTGCTGCAGCAGCAGGGTTTCCGCACCGCGGGTCAGGTCGTCGAGTGCGTTCTGCAGCGACATCAGGTCGGACACCGACTCGGCCAGCGCACGCGAAAGCTGCTGCTGGGTCGAGAAGCGATCGAGCTCCAGCGGATCGAAATCCTGGCCGATTTCTTCCGCCTCGCGCTGGTAGCGCGACAGGATCTGCGCTTCGGTTTCGATTTCGAGCTTGCGCAACTGGTCGCGCAGGCGCTGGGTGGTCTGGTCGAGCTCGACCAGGTTGAAGCGGAACGAACCAACCTGCTGTTCGAGACGCGAACGGTAGATCGAGACTTCGCCTGCAAGGTTGACCAGCGAATCGAGCAGGTCGGAGCGCACGCGGATCATTTCCTGCGGCGCGCGCGCGGTGGCTTCTTCTTCAGCGATCGGCTCGGGCAGCGCTCGCGCGGGAGCCGGCTGGCGCGGCTTGATCGCCGCTGCCGGCTCGATTGCCGCTGGCGCCGGCACGACCACCGGCGGCGGTGCAATCGACGCGATCTCGGCAGGTTCGGCGGCAATCGGTGCGGCTACAAGTGCGGGCACCGGCGTGGCTGCTGCGGCCGGTTCCGGTAGCGGTTTGCCAGCGACCAGCGCCTCGAAGCGTTCGATGGTCTGCTGCGGAATGCCCACCGCCTGGCGACGCGCAACCCGCGCCACCATCCGGTGCAGGCGATCGAAACCGCGCTCGAGCAGCTCGACGGCCGGACGACCCATCGTCAGACGATCGGCGACCGCAGCTTCGAGCAGCGACTCCATCACGTGGCTCAGATCGCCGATGCCGCCGAGACCGACGGCGCGCGCATTGCCCTTGATCGTATGCAGCTGGCGCTGCAAGCCCGCCACCGCCTCGTTCTCACCCGGCGCTTCGCGCAGGCGTGCGACCAGGGTGTCGGCCTTGTCGAGCAGGTCGTTGCCTTCCTCGACGAAAATCTCGATCAGGTCCTCGTCCATGTCGGGCAGCAGCAGCGGCCCATCGGGATCTGCATCCTCGGTCGTGCTGTCAAAGCGCGAAGCCGGCGCGCTGGCGACCGGCAGCGCAGCGGCAGGATCGGCGATCGCAGGCGATGGCACCGCCAGCGCGGCCGTCTCGACGCCTTGCAACGGCGACGGCGCAGCGCCAGCGTTGGATTCGACTACGATGCTTTCGGCTGCGAGAACATCGTCTGATTCGGATTCGAGCGATGTCGGGGCACCAAGGTCGAGCGCATGCTCCAGTTCGCTCAGTTCCTCGGAACTCAGACCGAGGATCGGCTCGTCGGCGGCGCCGTCCAGCGGCTGCGGCGACGAATCCAGCGCGGCTTCCTCGGCCAGTGCAGTCGCGAGCAGTGCCTCGAGTTCGGCTGTGTCTTCGTCGAGCGTCGTCTCGAGGGACTCCACCGCGGCCGCGAGCTCAGACCCGGCATCGTTCGACTGCAATGCAATCGAATCGAAACCCTGGTCGGACAGCGCGTCCGTGCCGGCGTCTTCCAACAACCATGAATCGGCTTCGTCGCGATTGATTTCTGCCGCCGGCGCGGTCGCGGGTTCGGGCACTTGTTCGTTGGCGGACTCGCTCTGATCGCGGACTTGCTCTTCCTCGGTCAGACTGAACAGGCTCAGTGCGCTCTGCGGTTCGGGCAGTCCGTCGCGCAGCGCAGACAGACGTGCGATCAGACCGCTGCCGTCGGGCAGTGCAGAACCCGGCCGGTCCAGCAAGCCGACCACGACGCCGATCAGGCGCGAGGCGTCTTCGATCGCGGCCAGACCAACGGCATCCGGTGCGGCACCCGCGCCGCGCAGGCGCTTGATGTAGCCCTCCAGCGGGCCGACCATCTCGCTGACTACCGGTACATCGGCCATCGAGATCGCGCCATGCAGCGTATGCACCGCGCGCAGCAGCGATTCGGGCGCGGGGGTCGGCGCGATGCGCGCGCCGGCCAGGTAGCTGTCGATGCTTTCGAGGTGGCCCTCGACTTCACTGCGCAGGATTTCCAGCAGCATCGAATCGAGCAGCGGCATCACCGGCATGGGCGGCAGCAGTTCGGCCATCGATACCGGCACGATCGGCGATGACGGCGCATCGGCCGCCACTCGCGCGATCGCAAGCTGCTCGGCTACCGCTTGATCCAGGGCCATCTGGCTCATGTCCACGACCACGGTCAGCTCGACCGGATCGAGTACTGGTGCCGGCTTGGGCTTGGCCACCTGCACCATGCGCGTTCGCTTGACCTTGACCGTTTGCACGGTGCGCGCGGGCACCCGCGCATCCTCGCCAGCGGCGATCCGGTCGGCAACCGCCATGATCGCGGCCAGGTCGACGCTGGATGCACTTTCTCCGCGCAGTCCAGCCAACATCTGCGGCAGGGCGCCAACGGCGTGACCGAGCAGGTCGTGCACCGCCATCGAGGGCTGGATGCTGCGATCGAGCACCCGGTTGAGCATGTTCTCGACGCGCCAGCTGAATTCGCCGAGCGCCACAGCACCAACCAACCGGCCGCTACCCTTGAGCGTATGGAACGAACGCCGGATCGGCTTGAGCAATTCCAGATCGGCAAGATCGGCACGCGATAGCGGCAGCTGGCGCCGCAGGGTGTCGATCTCCTCCTGCACTTCCTCGACGAACACCTCGCGGATTTCGTCGTCGATGTCGTCGGACGCTGCCGTCTGGAAGGCGCCCGCGCCATCGTTGGCGACGGCGACCGACTCCTCGACTTCCTCTTCGATCTCGACCCAATCGTAGTCGGATTCAGGTTCGGTCGCGCTGGGCGGTGGCGAGGCCTGTGTCTGCGCAAACCGCAGCCCGCCCGCGTCCTGCGCTGCCGGCGCATTGCGCGTCGGTGTGGTTTGGCCGACCAGCCGGTCGGACGGATCGAGGCCCGGCTGGATTTCGACCCCGTCATCGAGCGCTTCGGGTGCGGAATGTGCCGCGGAATCCTCTCCGCGCTCGAGGCGCGCCAGGAAATCGTCGAGGCTTTCGCTGGGCAATTCGATGGTCGGCAGCTGCGAGCGATCGGCCGTCTCGTCAGGCTCGGGACCGCGCAACGCGGCTGCGCCGGACAGGGTCGGAGTATCGAAGCTCAGGGTGTCGAGCGATTGCGCAGCGGCGGCTCGTCCCACCGGCACGTCCGCGGTTGGCAGCGCTTGCTCCAGCACCGCACCACCGAGCTCATCGAGCTCGGAAGCCGGCTCGACCAGCGCTTCGTCGGGCAGCGGCCAGTAGCCGAGCGCTTCGAGGCTGCGCCGGGTCACATCGAGAATACGCTCGCGACCGACGCGCTGGTCGCGCGCGGATTCGAGGTAATACTCCACCGAGGCAAGACTGTCGGCGAGCCGGTCCATCTGCTCCTGGGTCGGCACGCGCTTCAAGCGCAGCAGCTCGACTTCGACGAAGCGGCCGAGCGCATTGAGCAGTTCGGCAGGCTCCTCGAGCGCCAGCATGCGCATGGCGCCGGCGATTTCTTCGAGCAGCTGCGGAATGCGCTGCATCTTCTCGTGCTCCCATGGCGCCTCGACGAAGGCGACCACGTCATTCTTGGCATGCTGCAGGTTGGTCTGTGCCTCCTTCATCACCGCATCGAGGATGCGACGCACCTCGGCTTGCGGCAACTCGATGTCGATCGCCCCCCTCGCCGGCGCGGCGGCCCCGGAATCGGCGCTGGCGCCGAGGGTTTGAATGTTGTCGTCCAGCGAGGCTTCGACGTACAGCAATGCGCCCGCGATATCGAGCAGGGTGCCCTCGTCGGCCGCGCGAGTGCCCGCCGCCACGTCGTTGAGCAACTGGCGCTGTTCCTGCACCACCCGTCGCGGCACGCCCAGACCCAGCATGCCAAGGGTGTCGGCGACGCGGTCGAGCAAATCGGTCTGTGCGCCAAGCTCGACTGCACTGGCGTCGGGATTGCGCAGGTGCAGATCCAGCGCATCCTTGACCCGCATCAGATCGTCCTTGATCGCCGCCGACACGGTGTCGAGCAACGCGCGGTTGCGCCCGCCCAGCGCACCCTTGGCGTGACTGAGCTCCTGCTCGGTGGGCAGCAGGTTCTCCAGCTGATAGGTGCGCTTGATATCGAGCGTGCGCTCGCTATCGGCACGCGAGTACGCCACGTAATACAGCAGGTTCTTGACCAGCTCGCGCGGCGGATCGGCGCGGAAACTCGATTCGCCGGCATCGGCCAGGCGCTTGATCTCGCGATCGATGCGGCCGAACAGCAGCTTGAGCGCCGCACTGGTATCGATACCACCGGCACGCACCGCCTCGACCACACCGCCAGCGATCCACCACAGGCGACGCGCCTCGTCCTGGTCGGTCACCCCGCGCAGGCGATCGAGCGTGGCCTGCATGCCGCCCAGTGCCTGGTCGGGATTCATGTTGCGGAACCAGTGCAGCAGCCCGGTCTGGTAGCCGCCGCGCAAGCGCCCGGCCTGCGCCTTGAGTTCAAGATCAGGCATCGCGCGATCGGGGCCGTTGGCGCTACGCGGCAGCGCTGCGCCAAGATCGGGCGAGAACAGCACGCTTTCCGAAAGCAGTTTCTCGCCACGGCAGGCGCGCAGATCGTTCAGCAGCGGCAGCAGGACGATCGGGATATCCTTGTGGCCGCCCTGCAGCCGCTCCAGGTAGTCGGGCAACTGCACGATGCCGCGCATCAGCACCGCGTAGGCTTCGTCGTGCTGGCGCACCACGCCATCGAGCAGCGCGCTGGCCACCCGCTCCATCTCTTCCACGACCATCGCCGCGCCGTACAACTCGACCATGCGCAAGGTGCCCTGCACCTGGTGCAGGTAGGTCGCGCAGAAGCGCATCAGGCTGGAATCGGCAGTGTCCTCGACGTACGCCTCAAGCGCCTGTCGGGCCTGCTTGAGCGTCTCGTCGAGCTCCTGCTTGACCCAGTTCAGGGTGGTGAAGTCCAGATCGTCTTGAAGTCGCATGGTCTACTCGTGAGTGCCTGTGCGGACGCAGGTCACGCGGTACGCCGGAAGGCCAGCGTCTGCGGGCCTCCCAAGCGGGTGAGTTGCGGGTGGCTGAAACCGAGCACTTCGCCGGCGCCCAGCACCAACAGGCCGCCGGGCTTGAGCAGGTCGGCGAGGGCCTGCAACAGGCTGGCCCGGCGCTCGCGCGCGAAATAGATCAGAACGTTCTGGCAGTAAATGAGATCCAGTCGCTTGAGCGGTGCGCGCGCGACATCGATCAGGTTGAACTGCACGAAGCCGATCCGCTTGCGCAGGGTTTCGCTGATCGCGAAAGAATCGGCTTCGTCGAGACTGCCCGGTGCGCGGATGCCGCCGTCGGCATCGAACAGCTCGCCGCTCGGCACGCAATAGTGTTCGCGCAGGGGCAGCGGAATCTCGTCGAGTTTCGACACCGGGTAGATCGCACCACGACCTACCGCCAGCGCGGCAGCGGAGATGTCGGTGGCGGTAATCCCGAAGTAGGTTTTGCCCGCTGCGCTGGCGAGCGCCTGGTCGAGCACCATCGCCAACGTAAACGCCTCCTCGCCGGTCGAACAGCCGACGCTCCAGGCATGGATCGTGCCGCTGCCCTGCGCGGCGATGTACGGCGCCAGCCAATCGCGCGCGATCAGGTCCAGCGAGGGCTGGTGTCGAAAGAAGTGCGTCTGGTGGACGGTCAGCCGGTCGACCAGGGTGGCCCATTCGATCGCACCGCGGGCACCCTCCAGCAGTTCGTCGAAATATGCCTTGTAGTTGCCCTTGCCGGCCTCGCGCATCCGCGTGCGCACCGCGGCAACCAGAAAGGTCTTGCGGCCGGGCGACACCACCACCCCGGTGCGCCGCTCGAGCAGGTCTACCCAGCGCGAGAACTCCGCGTCGTCCATGGCGGGCGAGACGGCCGGTGCGGGCCAACTGGCGACGGCGCTGGGCATGGGAGGGTCGGCCTGCAGCTGCTCAGCGTCAGCCCGGCAGCTTGAAGTCGGCGACCGAGCGGCGCAGGTCGGCGGCGAGCTGGGCGAGGTTTCCGATCGATTCCGCGGTCTGGCTGGCGCCGACCGAGGTCTGCGTCGTGATCTCCTGAATGACGTTCATGGTCGCGGAGATGTTGGTGGCGGCAGCCGACTGCTGGCGGGCCGCCTCGGAGATGTTCTGAATCAGGTCTGCAAGGTCGTTCGACACCTTTTCGATCTCGCCCAGCGCCAGACCTGCGTCCTCGGCCAGACGTGCGCCCGCGACCACCTCGGCGGTGGTCTGTTCCATGGAGCTCACCGCCTCGTTGGTGTCGGACTGAATCGTCTGCACCAGGGTTTCGATTCGCTTGGTCGCGCCCGAGGCGCGCTCGGCGAGTCGCTGCACTTCGTCGGCGACCACCGCGAAGCCGCGGCCCGCGTCACCGGCGGACGCGGCCTGGATGGCGGCGTTGAGTGCGAGGATGTTGGTCTGCTCGGCGATGTCGTTGATCAGCTCCACGATCGATCCGATTTCCTGCGAGGACTCGCCGAGGCGCTTGATGCGCTTGGAGGTCTCCTGGATCTGGTCGCGGATCGAGTCCATGCCCTGAATCGTCTGCCGCACGACGGCCGCGCCCTTGGACGCGATCGCCACCGAGCGCTGGGCGACGTCGGCCGATTCGGCGGAGTTCTTCGACACCTCGTCGATCGAGACCGCGATCTCGTTGATGGCGGCGGATGCCGAGGTGATCTGCTGCGCCTGGTGCTCGGCGGCTTCCGCGAGGTGCATCGCGGTGGCCTGCGTTTCCTGGGCGGCGGCGGCCACCTGCACGGCAGTCTCGTTGATGGTGGTCACCAGCGAGCGCAACGCCTCGACCGCGAAGTTGATCGAGTCCGCGATCGCGCCGGTGATGTCCTCGGTAACCGTCGCCTTTACGGTCAAATCGCCTTCGGCCAGCGATCCCATCTCGTCGAGCAGGCGCAGGATGGCTTCCTGATTGCGCTGGTTCAGATCGGTCGTGGCCTGCATCTGGCGCCGCTGGGCTGCCTGATATGCCGCAAGGGCGAGGAACAGGAAGAAAGCAGCGGCCGCGCCGAACACGATGCTGAGCAGGTTGCCACCGAACGGGCGTGGCAGCTGGCCGAAGGCCGCCGCGACGTTCTTGGACTGCTCCAGCAGGCCCTGCGAATCGAGGACCACGTTGTTGGCCGCCTCGGTGACCTCGAACAGCTCGGTCGATGCGCCCTGGATCTTGTCGACGTTGGCGCCGACCTCGCCGAAAATCGACACCACCTCGTTGAGCACTTCGCGCGCCTGCGGGTCGGTCAGCGCGCGGATGTTCATGTCGAGGTTGCCGTTGAGCAGGCCGTCGAGCACGCGGCCGTACATCTGCGCATCGCGACCGAACTGGTCGGCGGCGGTCACTGCCAGGTCGCCGCCGCGCAGGATGTCGGATACGCGGCGCAACATGCGGTCGGCGAGCAGCATCTGGCGGGTCGCCATGTAGATCTGGCCGGCCGGCGCGTCGCGTTCGGTGAGCGCGCGCACGATCTCTTCCATGCGCTGGGTCAACTGCGGAATGCGGCCGTTGAAGTCCTCGGCGGTCTGGGTCATGTCGATGACCAGGTCCTGACGGCCGAGGATGGTGTCCACCGCGGTACGGATCGGCGCCCATGAATCGGCCAGCTTGGAGATCTGCTCACCGACGATGGGCGCCTGCGCATAACCCTGCATCGACGCCGCCGGATCGCCGTTCTTCAGCGCATTGATGCTGTTCTCGATGTCGTCGCGCGTGGCCTTGAGTTCGTTGAAGGCATCGGCGTTGCCGCCCGCAGACTCACGCGCGAAGGTCGCGATCTGCTGCGACCACACCTGCACGTCGGTGGCCTTGCTCACCGCGGTGCGTTCCTGGTCGTTGACCCGGTTGCCCCACAGCACATTGGCCAACAGCAGCAACAGCGCCAGAACGGCCAGACCTGCCCAGTTACGCAGGCCGGTGGCGGTCCTGGTCGAACCCGTTGTCGTACTCATGACTCACCTACCCCCAATGTGCTCGCCGCGACGACCGGGCGCTTGCGCGCTCAAGCCGCGGCCTGACTGAATTCCGGCGTCTTGACCAATGCGGCCATGCTGAAAACTCCCCAAACGATACCGCCGAGATCGTATCGTTTTGTCACGAACCTGCCGTAGCGGTCATCCACCACGGGATCGACGAGCGGTATGTTCTCGTCGGTAAAACTGCGCTGGCCGAGCACTTCATCGACCAGCAGGCCGACCGCGCCGCCCTGTTGGCGCGCGACCAACACGCGCGAGCGGTCGTTGATCGGTGTGCGCGAACCTTCCATGAAGCCGCGCAGGTCGACCACCGCCACCAGGTTGCCGCGCACGTTGGCCACGCCCATCAGCCACGACTTGGTGCCCGGGATCACGGTTATCGCCGGCATGGTCAGGATTTCGTTGACCTCGGAGATGCTGCTGACCATGTGCTGCCCGCCGATCCGGAAGCCGATACCGCGCCACAGCCCCGGCGCCTCCACCTGTTCGGC
>JBBSDI010000010.1:0-24308 GCA_038249585.1 Lysobacterales bacterium
ATCGAATACACCAAGCTCAAGACCCTGGAGCGCTTCGACAGCGAACGCGGCGCCAGCGCGGAATGCGCGCATGGCGAGGTGCATCTGGTCAGCCGGGTCACCGGCTACAAGAAGATCCGCTACTACACCCATGAAAACGTCGGCTACGGTCCGGTCAACCTGCCGGACCGCGAGATGCACACCAGTGCGCTGTGGTGGCAGGTCGACGAGCGTGCGCTGGGTCGTGCCTTCAGCAGTCGCTGGGCGGCATTGGACGGATTCCTCGGTGCGGCATATGCGCTGCATACGGTCGCGGTACTGCGTGCGATGGCCGAACCACGCGATCTCGGCAAGGCGGTCGGCTCCGGCGCTGGCGAATGGAGCGCCACGGTCGACGCGCGCGGTCGCGGGCAGCTGCGCGACGCTGGCGACCGCCCACTCGAGGTCGAACAGTTGGCGCGCTTTGCGCCGACCGTGTTCCTGTACGACAACTATTCGGGCGGGACGGGATTTTCCGAGCCGCTGTTCGCGCAGCGCACTCAGCTGGTGGATGACGCCCTGCGGTTGATCGGTGGCTGCGACTGCACGCACGGCTGCCCGGCCTGCATCGGTCCGATTCTGGCCAGCGACGAGCAGGATGCCCGCGCGCCGAAACAGCTGGCGCGGCGGGTGCTGGAGTTGCTGCACGCGGGTGCGGCCGAAGGCGCCGGCGTGGCCACCACGGTGCGTGACGTGTTGCAGCAGGACGGCAGCGATGCCGCACTCTCTGTGGGCTTCGATGGCTGAGCCGCTTTCGCCACCGCGCACCAACGGCTGCGATCCGCTGCGCGCGCGGCTGTCGAGCCTGCTGCGCGAGCGTGGCAGTGCGCTGCCGGTCGCGACAGCTCGATCAGGTTCGCCGCAGGCCACCGAGCACGCGGGCAATGGCAATGGCGATGCGACTACGGCAGACGAATGGGCCGCGCGGATCGACGCCCTGCGCCGCGCCCAGCGCATTCGCGACGGGCGTCGGCAGGCGGCAGAGCGCAGCCTGCCGGGGTCGGAAATCGCCGCAGGCATGCGCCTGATCGAAGCGCGGGTGGCGCTACCGGATGCAGACCGCTCGCCGCCTGCATGGGAGCGCGAGGACGACGCTCCGGCGCGCCCGCTGCTGTATCTGGACACCGAAACCACCGGCCTTGCCGGCGGCACCGGCACGCTGGTGTTTCTGCTTGGCCTGGCCTGGCACGAGGGCGAGGTGTTGCGTGTTCAGCAATGGCTGCTGACCTCGCCGGCCGCCGAGGCGGACTGGTTGGCACGGATAGCCGCGATGTTGCCGGCCGATCCGCTGCTGGTGAGCTTCAACGGCAAGAGCTTCGATCTGCCGCTGCTGGCCACCCGCCATCGGCTCTCGCGGCTTTGCGATCCGTTCGCCGCTCGCGGGCATTGGGACCTGATGCACCCGCTGCGCCGCGCTTTCGATCGCCGCTGGCCGGACTGCCGCCTGCAAACTGCCGAGCGGCGTCTGCTCGGCTTGCAGCGCATCGACGACCTGCCGGGTGCATTTGCACCGCAGGCTTTCACCGCCTTCCTGCGTCACGGCGAGACCACCATGCTGACCGAAGCGATCCGCCACAACCGCGACGATGTGATCGCGCTGGCGCGGTTGCTGCCGGCCTTGCGCGCGGTGTTCGCTGATCCCGCCCGCTTCGATGCCGACGCCACGGCGATTGCGCGCAGGCTGCTGCTGGTAGGCCGCGCCGATGCAGCGCAGCGCATCCTGCTGGCCGCGAGCGCCGATCCGCAGGCCCGCCACGCGCTGGCCGACCTGTACGCGCGCGCGCGCCGCTGGAGCGAGGTCGAAAACCTGTTGCTGCCGCTGGTCGATGCTGCGAGGCCGTGTGCGCAGGCATTGGAGCGTCTGGCCAAGATTGCCGAACATGTGCATCGTCAGCCGCTGCGTGCGCTGCAGCTGGCCCTGCGCCTGGTCCAGCTGCAGCCGTTGGCGCTGCGCCACCAGCGGCGGATTGCGCGGCTGGAGTGTGCGCTTGGCGAGTCAGCGTCTGAGCAGGTTGCCGTGTTGCGATAGGGGAGTGTGCGGAGCGCTCGCCGGTGGCTTGTGGAAATCTTGCGGGCGCTCGCGATACGCGGAACCCTAGCGAGCTCTCACCAACGATACTGTCACAAGCCAACGATGCCGCAGTCGCTGCCATGGCAGCTCCCACACCGAGCAGTTGCAGCCGAGCGAGCTATCCGACTGTGGCAGCCGCCATGGCGGCGACCGCACCGAGCAATTGCAGCCGCGCGAGGTATCCGACTGCGGGAGCCGCCATGGCGGCGACTGGTTCAGTCCAGCTCGCCTGCACACAGCCGATGATATTCTGACTCCTCGTTCGAGCCGGTCGGAAACCCACGATGCAGATCACCTCCAAGCTGCCGCATGTTGGCACCACGATATTCACCGTCATGTCGCAACTTGCCATGCAGCACAAGGCAGTCAACCTCGGTCAGGGTTTTCCGGATTTCGATGGCCCGCCGCTGCTGCGCGAGGCGCTGACCCGTGCCATGGCCGAGGGCAAGAACCAGTACGCGCCGATGACCGGAATTCCGCAACTGCGCGAACAGATCGCGGCCAAGGCACTGCGCTGCTATGGCCGCAAGGTCAACCCCGACAGCGAGATAACGGTCACCAGCGGCGCTACCGAGGCGCTGTTCTGCGCGATCTCGGCACTGGTCCACCCGGGCGAGGAAGTGATCCTGCTCGATCCCTGCTACGACTGCTACGAGCCTGCGGTGCATCTGGCCGGTGCGCATGCGGTGCACGTTCCGCTCAAATTGCCGAGTTTCGCGGTGGACTGGCAGCGCGTACGCGATGCGGTGACTCCGCGCACGCGCATGATCCTGATCAACTCGCCGCACAATCCCAGCGGTGCGGTGCTCGAAGCGGCCGATCTCGATGCGCTGGCGCAGATCGTGCGCGACACGCGGATCATCGTGCTGTCCGATGAGGTCTACGAGCACATCATCTTCGATGGCCGCGAACATGCCAGCGTGCTGCGCCACGAGGAACTGGCCGCGCGCAGTTTCGTGGTGTCGAGCTTCGGCAAGACCTATCACTGCACCGGCTGGAAGGTCGGCTACTGCATCGCTCCACCCGCCTTGAGCGCGGAGTTCCGCAAGGTGCACCAGTACGTCACCTTCTGCACCTTCGGCCCCGCGCAGTGGGCACTGGCCGAAGTGCTGGAAAAAGATCCACAGCACGATATCGACCTGCCGCGCTTCTACCAGGACAAGCGCGACCGCTTCGCGTCGCTGCTCGGCGATACGCGCTTCGAACTGCTGCCGGTTGCAGGAGCCTACTTCCAGATCGCCGCGTACGGCGAGATCTCCGACCGCGACGATCTGTCGTTCTGCGAGTGGCTGGTGCGCGAGCGCGGGGTGGCCGCGATTCCGGTCAGTGCGTTCTACGACTCGCCGCCGGAAATGCAGCTGATCCGCTTCTGCTTCGCCAAGACCGACCACACCCTGCAGGCTGCCGCGCAGCGGCTGGCCGGCATCTGAGGCAACCCATGGACGCCAGCGCCCACGATCTGCGCATCACCCTCATCCAGGCCGACACCCGCTGGCATGATCCTGCCGGCAATCGCGCGCTGTACGGCGAACTTGCGCGCAGCGTGCGCGGGCAGACCGACCTGGTGGTGCTGCCGGAGACCTTTACCTCGGGCTTCACCAATCACACGCTCGGCAATGCCGAGGACATGGACGGCGCGACATTGGCGTGGATGAAATTGTTGGCCGCCGAGATTGGTGCCGTGATCACGGGCTCGGTGGTGGTCAAGGACGGCGAGCGCTACTTCAATCGGCTGCTGTGGATGCGCCCGGACGGCTCGTTCGCCAGCTACGACAAGCGCCATCTGTTCCGTTTTGCCGGCGAACACGAGCGCTACACGATGGGCGGCCGGCGGCTGGTGGTCGATCTGAATGGCTGGCGCGTGTGCCCGCTGGTCTGCTACGACCTGCGCTTTCCGGTGTACGCGCGCAATCGCTTCGGCGCTACGGTGGCCGACGACTTCGACTACGACCTGCTGCTGTTCGTCGCCAACTGGCCCTCACCACGACAATACGCATGGCAGACCCTGCTGCGCGCCCGCGCGATCGAGAACTTGAGCTACGGTATCGGCGTCAATCGCGTCGGCACCGATGGCAACGGCCTGCATTATCTCGGCGGCAGCGTTGCCCTCGATCCGCTCGGCCAGCCGCTGGTCGAGTGCGGTGCGCAGAGCCAGGTGGTCACCACGACGTTCAGTGCCGAAGTGTTGCGCGCTCATCGTCAGCGCTTTCCATTTCACCTCGATGCGGACGTGTTTCGTCTGGAGTGAGCTGCGACTGCGCCTACTGCGGCGATCGGCCGATGCCGCAGTCGCTGCTATAGCAGCTCCCACATGGCAAGCCCGGTCGCCGCAGCATCGGACCTGCCTTGTGAACGCCCAGGTCGCCGCAGCATCCCACCCTCCTTGTGTCAGCCCGAACCGTCGAAGACCCCACCAGCCTTGTGGGAGCCGCCATGGCGGCGACTGCGGCGATCGGGCGATGCTGCAGTCGCTGGTACAGCAGCCGACGCTCAGAACCCCAGCTCGTCGAAGCTGGCGACGGCGCGGTGGCGCTGGTGCGGTGCCGGACCCGGCTCGCGACACACCCACGCGGTGGCCAGCCCCGCCTCCTGCGCGGCATCCAGTTCGGCGTCGATGTCGGACAGGAACAGGATCTGCGCCGGTTCAGTGCCGATCGCGTGCGCGATGCGCCGATACGACGCGGCTTCGCGCTTGCTGCCGCTGGTGGTGTCGAAGTAACCGCTGAACAGCGGCCTGAGATCGCCGACTTCGGTATGCGCGAAGTACAGCTTCTGCGCCGGCACCGCACCCGAGGAGTAGATGTGGATCGGAATCCCGGCCGCGTGCCAGCGTTGCAGACCGGCCACTGCATCCGGGTAGACGTGAGCGACGAAGTCGCGACCGTCGTATCCGCCGACCCAGATCATCGCCTGCAGGGCTTTCAGCGGGGTGGCTTTGCGGTCTTCGTCGATCCACAGCAGCAGCAGGGCGATGATCGCTGCATCGTCGGCATCCGGGATGCCGCCTTCGCGTGCCGCGTCGTCGAGCAGAGCGCGGACCGTCGGCTCGCCGGCGCGCGCGCGCACGAAATCCGGCAGGCGCTCGCGCGCATACGGAAACAGTACATCCTTGACGAAACTCATCGAGCTGGTGGTGCCCTCGATATCGGTCAGGATCGCGCCCGGACGCTGCATCGCGGTGTGTGTCTTAGTTGTCCATGCGCGGGAAGCGCAGGGCGATATCGTCGCCGGTGAAGTTGGCCACCCAGCCGGCCGGATTGGTGAACAGGCGGATCGCGACGAAGTGCGGGTTGGGGCCCATGTCGAACCAGTGGCGGGTATTGTCCGGCACCCCGATCAGGTCGCCCGCGGTGCACAGCACCTCGTAGATGCGATCGTCCAGGTGCAGGCTGAACAAGCCCTGCCCGGCGACGAAAAAGCGCACCTCGTCTTCCGCGTGGCGGTGTTCGTTGAGGAACTTCTGCCGCAACTCGGTCTTCTGCGGATGATCGGCATCGAGGCTGATCACGTCGACAGCCTGGTAGCCCTTCTCGGCCATCAGGCGGTCGATATCGCCACGATATGCGGCCATCACGTCGTCGGCAGCAGCACCTGGCTGGATTTGCGCGGTGGTCTGCCAGCGTTCGAAGCGCACGCCGCGTGCATTCAGCTCAGCCGCGATCGCGGCATGCTCGTGAACCTCGATGAGCGCCTTGTCGGGCGCCTGTTCGGAAAAAACGCGCAAACGGCTCATACCTTGAGTCTCCTCAGATCCAGTTCGCAGCCGAGCAGGAACTCCAACGCATCCAGATGGCGGCGCGCTTCGGCCAGTTCAAGGCCCCAGGCGTAAAGCCCATGGCCGTCTATCAGGTAGGCGGGCAGGGCGTGCCCGGCATCGATCCAGCGCTCGACATCGGCGATGAGGCTCGGCATGTCCTGGGTGTTGGCGAATACCGGCACCGTGATCGAGGTGTCGTGGGTGGTGTAGCCGCGCAGCGCCTTGATCAGCTCGTAGCCCTCGATGCGGATCGCGCCGGCGGCCGCGAACAGGCGCGAAGCGACCGTCTGGTTGTGCGAGTGGGTATGCAGGACCGCGCCGGTTTCCGGGTAGCGCGCATACAGATGGGTATGCAGCAGGGTTTCGGCCGACGGCCGCGCCTGCACCCCGACGGCATCGCCCTTGCTGTCGATCTGCATGATGTCGGCTTCCGTGAGGCGCGACTTGTCGCGGCCGGAGATGGTGATCGCGATCCGTTGCGCGTCGATCCGCGCGGAAAAATTGCTCGAAGTCGCCGGCGTCCAGCCGAGTGCTGCGAGTTCGCGACCGGCGCCGGCGAGCGCGCGCGCGGTGGTCAGGAACTGCTCGTCGATGGGGCTCGTGGTGGCGATTTGTGCTCTCCGGCGGATGTTGCGGCGCGCCACTATAGCGAGTGCGGCAGACCGCGCAAATGCGAGTGATTTTCCTTTCGCATGGCGAATCACAACGCACGATAAACTTGCGCTCCAGAAATCGCGCTGCGTTGACGATACTCAACGCATATTCAGCTGCGAAGTCCACAATGCTCGACACAGTATTCCAACCCCGATGATCTGAGGACCACACCATGAATGACACCAACAACTCCCGCCGCCGATTCATCAAGATTGCCGTTCTGGGCGTGGCCTCGGCGCCTGTGCTGGGCGGTATGCTCGCGCAGCCGGCCGCGGCAAACCTGCCGCCGCTGAGCGAAGCCGATCCGACCGGCTCGGCGCTCGGTTACCACGAAGACACCACCAAGGTGGAAGCAGCCAAGTTCCCCAACCACAAAAACGAGCAGGTCTGCGACAACTGCAGTCTGGCCCAGGCGCTGCAGGCCGATGGTCGCCACCCGTGCTCGATCTTCCCCGGCAAGTCGGTCAATGCCAAGGGCTGGTGCGCGGCATGGGTGAAGAAGGCCTGAGCCTTCGCGCCAGCGCTTTCGCCCGAACCATGGGGCGCGGCGCAAGCCGCGCCCTTTTTGTTGGCGCATCACGCGCGCGGATAGACTAGGCGTCTTCGCCGGACGACACGCTGTGCAATGACACCGGATTCGATCAACCTCGCATTGGGCGGGCTGGCGGCGGCACTGCTGCTGGGGCTGCTGGTGGCGCTGTGGTTGGCGGCGCTGCGCGTACGTCAAGCCCATGCCGAGGGCGCACGTTCGCGCGATGCCGAACTTGCCAGCCTGCGCGCCGAGCGGGGTGCCGACGTTGCGCGACTTGCGGATGCTCGGGACGAGTTGGCAGGCGCGCGCGAGGCCGAGCGCGCAGCCGCACTGGCGGCAGCCGAGGCCGCCGCCGAGCGTGCGCGCCTGCACACCCAGCTGGCAGCACTCGCACCGCTGCAGGCGCAGTTCGAGGCGCTGGGCCGCGACCGCGAAGCGCTGCGCACGCAGCTGGCGGCCGCACAGTCGAGCATTGCCGAACAGCGTGCCCAGCTGGAGGCCGCGCAGCAGATCGCGGCCGAACGCCAGCGCGCGCTCGATCAGGTCGGCGCGCAGATGAAGCTCGAGTTCGAGGCGCTGTCGAGCCGCATACTCGACGAGAAATCGCGCAAGTTCAGCGAAGCCAACCAGCTGCAGATCGGCGGCCTGCTGACCCCGCTGCGCGAACAGCTGGATGCATTCAAGCGCTCGGTACTGGAGACCTACGACAAGGAATCGCGTGAGCGGCTTGGCCTCAAGCACGAACTCGATCAGCTGCGCCTGCTCAACGTGCGCCTCGGCGACGAGGCCACTGCGCTGACCCGCGCGCTCAAGGGCGAGCAGCGCGTGCAGGGCCAGTGGGGCGAGATGCTGCTCGAGCGGCTGCTGGAAGCCTCCGGGCTGGAACCTGGCCGCGGCTTCGAGACCCAGGTGAGCATGCAGGGCGAAGACGGACGCCAGCGCCCCGATGCCATCGTGCACCTGCCGGAAGAGCGCGATCTGGTGATCGACGCCAAGGTGTCGCTGGTCGCGTGGGAGCGCTGGTGCGCGGCAGCCGACGAGCAATCGCGTGCGGCCGAGATCAAGGCTCATGTCGGCTCGTTGCGCGCCCACGTGGCCGGGCTGGCGGCACGCAACTACGCCGCACTGCCAGGGGTGCGCACTGTCGACTATGTGCTGATGTTCGTGCCGGTCGAGGCGGCCCTGATCGAGGCGATGCGCGTCGACGACACGCTGCAGTTGTGGGCGATGGAGCGAAACGTCGCGATCGTCTCCACCTCGACGCTGCTGGCCACTCTGCGCACGGTGGCAACGGTCTGGCGCAACGAGGATCGCAATCGCAATGCGATGGAAATCGCCGATCGGGCCGGGAAACTGTACGACAAGTTCCATGGCTTCATGGGCGATCTGGACAAGGTCGATCGCAATTTTCGCATCGCGCGCGAGTCGTTCGACGAGGCGCGTTCGAAACTGTCCAGCGGCAAGGGCAATGTCGTCAGCCAGATCGAGACCCTGCAGAAGCTCGGCGCCAAGGCGCAGAAACGCCTCGATCGGGGCTTGCGTGATGTGGCGAAGCTGGAGGACGGTGACGACGACCAGCCGCCAGGGGTGACGCCGCCTGACGATGAGCAGGACGGAGCCTAGCTCGCAACAAGTCCCTGCGCGTCGCGCCGTCAACCGCTACCGACCGCAGCCGGCAAAGGCATCGCCTTCCGACTGGTTGCATCGCCTGTCGCCGCAAGAAAAAGACCGCAGCCGTCGCCGGCTGCGGCCTCGTTTTGCGTGCCGTGGCGGCAGCTCAGGCCAAGTGGCTACGGCGCTTGCTGTAGCCGAAGTAGACCAGCAGGCCGATCGCCGCCCAGCCGAGGAACATCAGCTCGGTGTAGCCGGACAGGTTGAAGAACAGGAACACGCAGCCGGCCATCGCCAGCGGGCAGACCAGCCACACCATCGGCGTGGTGAATGCACGCTTGCGGTCCGGATCGCGCTTGCGCAGCACCAGCACCGAAGCGGAGACCACGAAAAACGCGAACAGGGTGCCGGAGTTCGAGATATCGGCCAGTTTGCCGACCGGAAACAGGGCGGCGAACAGGGACACGAAGATGCCGGTGCAAATGGTGACCACATAGGGGGTGTGGAAGCGCGGGTGGATCTTGCTGAACACCTCCGGCAGCAGGCCGTCGCGACTCATGACGAAGAAGATGCGGGTCTGGCCGTAGATCATCATCAGGATCACCGAGGGCAGCGCCAGGCCGGCCGCGATTGCGATCCAGTTGCCCAGCTGCGGATGCCCCAGCTCGCGCAGCACGTAGGCCAGCGGCTCCTTGGAAAGGGCCAGTTCGCCGCCCGGCTGCGCGCCGACCGAGCCGATCGCCGCGGCCGCAACCAGCATGTAGAAGATGGTGCAGATGGCCAGCGAGCCGATGATGCCGATCGGCATGTTGCGTTGCGGGTTCTTGGTTTCTTCTGCTGCGGTCGATACCGCGTCGAAGCCCACGTAGGCGAAGAAAATGGTGGCGGCCGCCATGAATACGCCGTTGTAACCGGTGGGCATGAACGGCTCGAAGTTGGCGGCCTGCGATGCCGGCAGCGCGACCGCGATGAACACGATCAATGCGATGACCTTGATCGTGACCAGTACCGCGTTGAAGCTTGCGCTCTTCGAGGTGCCCAGAACCAACAGCGCGGTGATGGCCAGCGAGATGATCATGGCGGGCAGATTGATGATCCCGGCTCCAGATTCCTCGAACGGACCGCTCGCGAGTTCGGGCGGCACCGTGAACAGGCCCGAGTTGTTGATCAGGCCCACCATGTATCCCGACCACCCCACCGCGACCGCGCTGGCGGCGACCGCGTACTCGAGGATCAATGCCCAGCCGACGATCCAGGCGATCAGTTCGCCGAGCACCGCATAGGAGTAGGTATAGGCCGATCCCGAGACAGGAACCATCGAGGCCAGTTCCGCGTACGCCAGTGCCGCCAGCGCGCAAACTGCGGCCGCGATGACGAAGGAGACCATCATTGCCGGCCCGGCCACATCGGCCGCGATCGAGGTCAGCACGAAGATGCCGGTACCGATGATGGCGCCGATTCCGAGCAGGGTCAGCTGCAGGGCGCCAAGCGAGCGCTTGAGGGGCTTTCTCTCAGCGTTCGCCAGGATCTGCTCGAGCGGCTTTACGCGCCAAAAAATCATGCGGTTCTCCCCGATAGGTAAGGCGTGGATTGCCGCACTACGGACCCGGTCGCCCGGCTGCCGCACTGCGGGTTCTGGTAATGGACGAGCGATTCCGGCCGCCATAGGCACTCGACCGCGCAACCCCCTGCGGACGAATCAGCCGGTACCTTACGCAGACGCTGCGGTTGGGGCAAGCTTTGCGCGGCTACCGCGGGAATCCCACCATCGAACGGCATGGCAGTGATCGATCCAGCACAGCGGGCTGCACTCCTGGCACTGTTCGAACGCTACGCCGACGCGGTGTCGGCGGACGCAGAATCCTTGCGGGGGTTCTGCAGCTTCCTGCACGCGCATCCGCACTGCTGCGAGCGCTCGTTGGCGGTCGGCCACTTCACGGGTGCGGCGTGGCTGGTCGATCGGCAGGGTCGGCGCGTCCTGCTCACCCACCACCGCAAGCTCGGCCGTTGGCTGCAGCTGGGCGGGCATGCCGACGGCGATCCGGATCTTGCCCGCGTGGCGCTGCGCGAGGCGCAGGAAGAATCCGGCTTGCGGGGACTGACGGTCGAGCCCGACGTGTTCGATCTCGACCGGCACTGGATTCCCGAGCACGGCGCGGAAGCGGGTCATTGGCACTACGACGTGCGCTTCGTGGTGCACGCCACGCACGATGATCGCTTCGTGGTGTCGGAAGAGTCGCACGCGCTGGCGTGGCGGGCGGTCGACGAGATCGCCCACGATGCGCGCCACGATGAGTCGTTGCGTCGCATGGCCCTACGCTGGCTGGCGCGCACCCGCGGGTAGCCGTATCAAACGGTCGCGCGCCACCGCGATCACGCGGTCGCCGGGTCCCGGCGCGACAGGCCACAGGCCGGTCAGGCGGCCGAACGCCGGCAACACCGCTGATGCGTCGCGCAACCAGAACACCGGCAGTCGCGCCTTGGGTGCATGCCGCTCGCGCAGCACGACCCCCGGATGAATGTGCCCGGCGAGCACGTAGCCGCGTGGATCCGGATGCGGTTCATGCGCAAACACGAATGGCGGCTCGAACTGGCTGGCCGCGATCGATTCGAAGCCCAGCCCGCCGGCGTCGAGGTGGCGATCGTGGTTGCCGCGAACCACGCTGCAATGCAGGGACGTATGGCGCCCGCGCCACTGCGCGAACGCGGCGATCCATTGTGCATTGGCGGAAGTTCGCCCGTGCACCAGATCGCCCAGCACCAGCAGCTGCTGCGGCCGATGACGTGCGATCAGGTCATCGAGGCGCGCGAGATCGCCGCCGGTGTCGGCCTCCGGCAGCGCAATGCCGCTCTCGCGCAGCAGCTGCGCCTTGCCGAAGTGGGCATCCGCGATCAGCAGCACGCCACGCGCCGGCCAATACACCGCGCGCGCGGCATCAAGCAACACACGTTCGCCGGCGACGTCGACCGCGAGGGTCTCGCTCATGCGCCAGCTTCCAGTCGCTCGGCCATCCGGCGCACCCGGATCAGCCAGTCTTCGCTGCTGAGCTGACCGCGGATTCCCTCGGCCCACAGCGGAAACGCGAATGGCGTGAGGCGTGCAGGCCGCAGCAGGTGCAGGCTTTGCCGGGCCGAGCGCTGCAGCGTGGCTTGCAGGCGCTCGAAATCGAGCTCGCCGTGCAGCACCTCCTCGCGTGCCTGACGCAGCAGTACGTGCTCGGGTTCGTGCTCGGTCAGCACGTCGAACAGCAGGGTGCTCGATGCGGTGAGCTGGCGCATCGATTTCGAGCGCCCCGGAAGCCCCTGGAACACCAGTCCTGCGACGCGCGCAATCTCGCGGAACTTGCGACGGGCAAGCTCGGCCAGATTGAGGCTGCCGGCGAGGTCCTCGGCCAACTGTGCGGTCGACAACAGATTGCCCAGTGCTGCCGCATTGAGCTCGGGCAGGCTGCGTCCCGACACCACCAGGCCGTAGTCGTTGACCGCGTAGGAAAAGCTGGCAGGCGCCAGCTTCGCAAGTCGAAACGCGAGGAGCGCGGCCAGACCCTCGTGCGCGTGGCGTCCGGCGAAGGGATACACGAACAGGTGCTCGCCATCACGGGCATCCACGCGTTCGGCCAGCAGCTCTGCAGGTGCGGGGACCCGCGACAGGGCGCGCTGCAGGTCGAGCATCGGCTGTGCGAGCCGCATCTCCGGCTCCACCGGCGCGCACTCGGTGAGCATCTCCTGCATTGCACCGGCCAGTTCGCTCGACAGTGGCATGCGTCCGCCCATCCAGCGCGGCACCGCACCGGGCTTGCCGCGTGCGCTGCGCACGTAAGCGGTCAGATCGCGGATACGCACCAGCTCCAGCGTGCGGCCGGCGAACAGAAAACGGTCGCCGGGCTTGAGGCGGGCCAGAAAGGTCTCCTCGATGTGGCCCAACGCGCCCCCCTGCATCCAGCGCACGCCGATCTGGCCGTCCGCGACGATGGTTCCGATCGAAAGTCGGTGCAGGTGCGCGATGCGTTTGGAGTCGACCACCAGCCGCCCGTCCTCGGCGGCAACCACTTTGCGGAAGTCCGGATATCCGCCCAATCGCGCGCCGCCCTGCGCGATCAGTTGCAAGGTGGCGGCCCAGTCGCTGGTGCCGAGATCGCGGTACGCATGGGTGTCGCGGGCTTCCGCCAGCGCTTGCGCTGGCTCGAAGCCGCCGCCAAGCGCGCGCGTGACCAGATGTTGGGCGAGCACATCGATGCAGCCGCGCAACGGCAGTCGCGATTCGATCCGGCCCTGCGCGAGCGCGCGGCGCGCAGCGGCAATCTCGACCAGCTCCAGATTGTGGGTCGGCACGCACAGTACGGTACTGGCCTCGCCGGGCCGGTGGCGACTGCGTCCGGCGCGCTGCAGCAGTCGCGCGATGCCCTTGGGACTGCCGATCTGGATCACCTGGTCGACGCTGGCGAAGTCGACCCCGAGGTCGAGGCTGGAGGTTGCGACCACGCAGCGCAGCACGCCATCGCGCAAGCCATTTTCGACCCGCTGACGCAGCACGCGATCGAGCGAGCCATGATGCAGTGCCAGAGTTTCCGGCTCATGCGTCCATACCGCCGTCAGCGCCTGATGCCACAACTCCGCCTGTGCGCGGGTATTGGTGAACAGCAGGGTCGAGCGCACGGCGGCGAGCGCATCGAGTACCTGCGGCAGCTGGCTCAGACCCAGATGCCCGGCCCATGGGAAGCGCGCGGTGGTTGCCGGCAGCAGGCTGCGGATTTCAGTCGCACGCGGAGTTTTTGCATGCACGATTACTCCGCGACCCGATGCACCGAGCAAGGTGTCGAGGGCTCCGTCGAGATTGCCGAGCGTGGCCGAGACGCCCCACAGGCGCAGCGCGCCGCCGCCAGCGATAGCGATCCCGCGCAGGCGCGCCAGCGCAAGTTCCAGCAACACACCACGTTTGCTGCCCAGCAGTTCGTGCCACTCGTCGACGATTACCGCCTGGAGCGCTGCAAAGCGCTCGCTCGCATCGGCATAGCTCAACATCAGCGACAGCGATTCCGGCGTGGTGACCAGCGCATCGGCCTCGCCGCGCGCCAGTCGCGCGCGCTCCGCGCTGCCGCTGTCGCCGGTGCGGCGCAGCACCCGCCAGTTCAGCCCGAGGTCCTGCGCGAACTGCGCGATGTTGGCGTGCGTATCGGCGGCCAGCGCGCGCAACGGCGTGACCCACAGCACGCGCAGCGGCCGCGGCGATACACCGCGGCGCTTTGGCGGCGGCAGCGCCGGCGTCGGATCGGCAGCCTGCCGCGCCAATGCGGCGAGCACCGGACCGCCCCATGCAGCCAGCGTCTTGCCGCTGCCGGTGGGTGCGTGGATCAGGCCGCTGCGACCCGCGCGCCAGTGCTTCCAGACCTCGCGCTGGAAGTCTGCGGGCGTCCAGCCGCGCCCAATGAACCACGATTCGATCTGCAACAGTGCCGCGCTGTAGCGCGCGTCATCCTGCGCGACGCTCATGCGCCTGCGCTGGCCATCGACTGCAGCGTCTGCAGGCGATCGGCTTGCGTGGCGGGCTTGTCCTCGCGCCAGCGCAGGATGCGCGGAAAGCGCACCGCCACGCCGGACTTGTGCCGCGTCGAGCGCGCGATACCCTCGAACGCAAGTTCGAACACCTGCAGCGGCTCGACCGAGCGCACCGGGCCGAAGCGCTCGCGCGTATGCGCGCGGATCCAGCGGTCCAGCCGCGCGATTTCTGCATCGTCGAGGCCGGAATAAGCCTTCGCCACCGGCACCAGGGTCTCGCCATCCCACACCGCGAAGGTGTAGTCGGTGTAGAGGTTGGATCGTCGACCATGACCGGCCTGCGCGTAGATCAACACCGCATCGAGGGTGAACGGCGAGACTTTCCACTTGTACCAGTCGCCGCGCCGACGGCCTGTCTGATAGGCCGAGTCGCGACGCTTGAGCATCAGGCCTTCGACGCCCTGCGTCCGGGCTTGCTCACGTGCGGCGACCAGAGTCTGCCAGTCGTCGGCCTCAATGGTGGGGGAGGCCAGAAGCACGCTGGGATTCGCTGCGTCCTGCAGCGCGATGCCGAGCAGCCGTTTGCGCTCATCCAGTGGCAAAGTGCGCCGATCGGTGCCATCGAACTCCAGCAGATCGTAGGCCACGAAAGCCACCGGAGCCTCGGTGAGCGAACGCGCGCCAGGACGCAGGCGACCGATGCGTTTCTGCAGCAGGTTGAACGGCAGCGGCCGGCCATCGCGCCAGGCGAGAATCTCGCCATCGAGTACGCAACCGCCCGGCAGCGCAAGGGCTGCGCGCTCGATTTCCGGAAAGCGACCGTCGAGGCGCTCCTCGCCGCGCGACCATACCGCGACCGTGTCGCCGCGGCGGATCAGTTGCGCGCGGATGCCATCCCACTTCCATTCGGCAAGCCATGCGGTGCATGTGCCGAGCGCTTCTACCGGCTGCTCCAGCGCCGAGGCAAGGAAGAAAGGGTAGGGCTGGTCGCTGCGGTCATCGTCGGTGGCAGCATCCGCCGTCAGGCGTGCCCACGATGCCGGCGTCGGCTCCCAACTGCCGGCGAGGCGCTGCGCGATGCGGTCGGCGGGCAAATCGAAGGCCTGCGCGATCGCGAGCACCACCAGCCGCTGCGCGACACCGACCCGCAGGCCGCCGGTCAGCAGCTTGTTGAGCACATAGCGCTGCTCGTCGCCGAGGGTTTTCCACCAGTCCAGAATGCGCTCGTCGCGCACCTCCGGCGCCAGCGTGGGCAACTCGCGCAGCGCCGCTACCCATGCATGCAGCGGCCGTTCCGGCACGTCCTGCGGATTGCCGTGGGTCAGCAGGGTGATGGTCTCGGCCAGATCGCCAACGTGTGCGTAGCTGTCTTCCACCAACCATGCGGGATAGCCGCTGGCGCGGCCGAGCAGCTCGCGCAGCAGTGCCGAGCCTGCGATGCGCTTCAGACGCTCGCCGGCAAGGAACCACAGCGCCCACGCCGCATCGGCGGCCGCCGCGTGCGTGAAGTACGCTGCCATCGCCGCCACCTTGTCGCGCGTCGCGGTGCTGGCGTCGAGTTCGGCATACAGCGCGGCGAATGCCTTCATGCGGGTGCGGTCTCTTCGCTGCCGAACGGTGTTCGCAACGGCGCGGCATCGATTCCCTGCTCGCGCAGCCACGCCACGTAGGCGTCGGTATTGCCATGGGTGGCCAGCACGCGGCGTGCGCCGCACTCGCGCGCTGTCGCTACCAGTGCTGGCCAGTCGGCGTGGTCGGACAACACGAAGCCGCGATCGTGCCCGCGTCGCCGCCGATTGCCGCGTACCTGCATCCAGCCGGAGGCGAACGCGGTCGAGGCGTCGCGGAAGCGACGCATCCACGGCGTGCCCTCGGCCGATGGTGGCGCCAGGATCAGGGCGCCGGCGAAGTCGCGTCCGCGCGCGGCCTCGCTCACCGCCTCGGTGTGCAGCATCGCCACGCCCGCCTCGCGATAGCGCTGTACCAACTCGACCATCGCGCCGTGCAGGTACGCCGGCCGGTCCACCCGCAGGGCCAGCTCCGCGAGCAGCCGCTGCGCCTTGCCCAGTGCATAGCAAAACAGCACCGCGGGCACCCGCCGCGCCGCGCAGCGGTCCCACCATGCGATCACCTCGCGCGTAACCTGCTCGGCGCTGGGCCAGCTGTAAACGGGCAAGCCGAAGGTCGACTCGGTGATCAGGGTGTCGCAGGGCAGCAGTTCGAACGGCGCGCAGGTCGGGTCCGGATCGCGCTTGTAGTCGCCGGTGACCACCCACACCTGACCCGCATGCTCCACCCGCACCTGCGCCGAGCCGAGGATGTGCCCGGCCGGATGCAGGCTGACGCGGGTGGTCCCGAGCGCGATCTGCGCGCCGTAGTCGAGCGCGTCGATGCTGGCATTGGCGCCCAGCCGTGCGTGCAGCAGACCGAGGCCGGCGCGAGTACCAAGATAGTGCGCCGAACCGCTGCGCGCATGGTCGGAATGCCCGTGCGTGATCACTGCCCGCGGTACCGGTCGCCACGGATCGATGTGGAAATCGCCGGCAGCGCAGTACAGGCCTTCAGGGCGCAGTTCGATCAGGGCAGGCTCGGGCATGCACCATTGTCGCCGCTGGCGGTGAAGCGGGTGTGGGGCAGCGCGTTTTGCCATACTTCAGGGATGTTCAGCCGCATACGGAATCGACGATGATCGCCTTGCTGGGAGTACCGTGGGATGGCGGTTCGTCGTTCGAACGCGGGGCCGCGGCAGGACCGGCTGCGGTGCGCGCGCGACTGCACAGCGCGGCCGGAAACGGGCACGCCGAATCGGGTCGCGATGCGCTGGCCGCGTTGATCGACTGCGGCGACGCCGAACTGCCGCACGACGAAGCGCAAGCGCTTGCGGCGATCCAGCTCGCTGCCGAACAGGCCGCGGTCGAGGGTCCGGTGCTGGCCATCGGTGGCGATCACAGCGTGACGCTGCCCTTGCTGCGCGCAGCGGCGCGCCGCCACGGCCCGTTGAACGTGCTGCATATCGATGCCCACCCGGACCTGTACCCGCAGCTCGATGGGCGTCGCTTCAGCAACGCCTCGCCGTTCGCGCGCGGGCTCGAAGAAGGGCTGATCGCTGCGCTGATCCAGCTTGGCATCCGCGCCAACACGCCGCCGCAGCGCGCGATGGCGCAACGTTGGAACGTGCTGCAGTTCGGCCCCGACGCGATCGCGGATTTCGCTCCGGCAAGCCTGTTCGCGCCGCTGTACATCTCGATCGACATCGATGGCTTCGACCCCGCGTTCGCGCCGGGCGTGGCGCATCCGGAGGCCGGTGGCCTGCTGCCGCGGCAGTTGATCGGCCTGTTGCAGCGCCTTCCCGTCGCATGGGTCGGCGCCGACGTGGTCGAGGTGCTGCCCGCGCGCGACAGCAGCGGCATCACCGCGACGCTGGCGGCCAAGCTGGTCAAGGAGCTGGTGGATGCCAATCTGGTCGTGCGCGGGTAGCCGCATGCGGCGCGGCGTTACGACGCTTTCCAACGGGATTCGTACACATCGAGGCGGCGATCGTTGAGGTTTTGCACGGTGCCGGACGCGCGCGCGCTGCAGCTCGGCGAAGTCCAGATCGGCGACCACGATCGTTACGATTGCTGTGGGCGGTGCTGGCCGGGCCGTCGAGACGCAGCGGTTGCGCCGACAGCAGCTCGGCGGTGACGTATTCCGGAAACACCACGAAGCGCGCGCGATAGTCGGCGGCGATCCGCACCTGCTCGGCGAAGCGCCCGGTCCACTGCTCGAACGAAGCGACCCGATCGAAGCGCCACTGCACGCAGGCGATGCGCAAGCGCTGGCTCATCGCGCGAGCTATGCGGTGAGTACCGGCGAATGGAACTGCAGGCGGGCGAGCTCTGCGTACAGACCACCCTGGGCGAGCAGCTCGTGGTGACGCCCCTGCGCGATGATCCGGCCGCGGTCCATCACCACGATGCGGTCGGCCTTGAGCACGGTCGCGAGTCGATGCGCGATGACCAGGGTGGTGCGATTTTCCATCAGGCGCTCAAGTGCTGCCTGGATCACCGATTCGCTCTGCGCATCGAGGGCCGAGGTGGCTTCATCCAGCAGCAGGATCGGCGCATTCTTCAAGATCGCGCGCGCGATCGCCAGGCGCTGCTGCTGGCCGCCCGACAGCCGCACGCCGCGCTCGCCGAGGAAGGTGTCGTAGCCCTCCGGCTGCGCTTCGATGAACTCGTTCGCCTCGGCCGCGCGCGCGGCGGCGCGTACTTCCTCGTCGCTGGCCGACTGGCGTCCGATGCGGATGTTGTCCGCAGCGCTCGCGCCGAAGATCACGGTGTCCTGCGGCACCAGCGCGATGGCGCCGCGCACGATACCCAGTGGCAGGTTGCGCAGATCCTGGCCGTCGAGCGTGATGCGACCGTGCTGCGGGTCGTAGAAGCGCAGCAGCAGCTGGAACACGGTGCTTTTACCGGCACCGGACGGGCCGACCAGGGCCACGGTTTCGCCAGGCCGGATGTCCAGGCTGAAGTCATCCAGCGCCGCGGTATCGGGCCGTGACGGATAGTTGAAGCGCACGTTCTCCAAGCGCAACCCGCCGCGGATCGGCGGCACCAGGGTCGCCGGTACCTGCGGGTCGGCGATGGTGGGCTGACTGCCCAGCAACTCGCCGATGCGCTCCATCGCACCGGCCGCGCGCTGCACGTCTCCCCACACCTCGACCAGCGCACCGACCGAGCCTGCCACCATCACCGCGAAGAGCAGGAACTGCGCGAGCTCACCGGCCGCCATCGCACCGGACAGCACCTCCCGCGCGCCGACCCACAGCACGCCGGTGATCGCGCCGAACACCAGCAGGATCACCACCGCCGTGAGCTGGCTGCGCATCGCGATGCGGCGGCGCGCGGTAGCCAGGGTGCGCGCCACCACCTCGCCAAAGCGCGCCGACATGGTCGATTCGCGGGTGAAGCTCTGCACGGTATGGATCGCGTTCAAGGTTTCGCTGGCCATCGCCGAGGTGTCGGCGATGCGATCCTGGCTCTGCCGCGACAGGCCGCGCACCCGCCGACCGAACAGGATCATCGGCACGATCACCAGCGGGATCACCAACCCCGCATAGCCGGCCAGCTTCGGGCTGGTGAACACCAGCAAGACCGAGGCGCCGATCAGGGTCACCGCACTGCGCACCGCGATCGATGCGCTGGAGCCGACCACGGTCTGCACCAGTTCGGTGTCGGTGGTCAGGCGCGACAGCAGCTCGCCGGTGCGGGTGGTCTCGTAGAACGACTGGTCGAGCGCCAGCAGCCGGTTGTACACGCCCTGGCGCAGATCGGCCGCGACCTTCTCGCCCAAGGTGCTTACGAAGTAAAAACGCAGCGAGGTGGCGATCGCGAGCACGATGGCGACCCCCAGCAGGACCAGGAAGGCGCGATCCACGAAGGCCGCATCGGCTGCCGAAAAGCCATCGTCGATCATGAAGCGCACCGCAATCGGCAGCACCAGGGTAGCGGCCGATGACAGGGTGAGGAACGTCAGCCACGCCCCGATCAGGCCGCGGTAGCGGCGCACATAAGGCAGCACCGACGAAAGCGGCTTGAGGCCCTGCTGGCTCTTCGGGCGCGCTTCGGTGTCGCTCATCGGGTGCTTCCCATGCGCACCGCCAGACAGCGCGAGGCAAACGTGGCCGGATCGGTCGTGGCAAACCGGCCCATGCGGGGGCGAACATGCCGGGGTGCGGGCACGGACAGGATGCAGCCCACCATCGGGCCGAGAGGTTGTCTTGCAGCAAGGTTCAAGGCAGCAGGTTCTTCAGGTCGTCCGGAACGGGCTCATCCGGATACACGGCGCGGAACTGCGCGAGTGCATCCGCTGCGCGGCGGGTATCGCCCTGGTCGCGCATACGCCGGATGGCGTCGAGCCATTCTAGCGGGCTGAGCGTCTGTGGTATGGACCGGGTAGAGCCCGCGTCATCGTCATTTGCCAGGATTTCGTTCTCGGTCGGCTCTGGAACGCTGTCCGCCTGTGGCGCGGGTTTGGCCAAGGCATCGATTGCAGTGCTCTGCGTGCCGTCCGCGCCGCCCTCCACCGCACGCGCCGTGGACTTGCGCAACATCGACGCTGCCGGCGGTGCTGCTGCCGCCTCTTGTGCGGGTGGTGCTGGTGGTGGTGCTTCCGGCGCGGCGGCTGCGAGGGGTGCTGGAACCACCGCACGCGGTGGCGCCTGTGCGCGATATGGCTGGCGCGACTGCTGGGCGCTCCCCGCCGTCTCGTCCTGCATCGATCGTTGCCGCTCGGAGCGGTCTTGCCGCGTCGCCGACTCCCCCTTTTGCTCCGCGGCCACAGGTTGTACGTCCCTGCTGTCTGGCCTTGGTGCCGAATTGTCCGCGGACTTGGATCCGGCGTCAGCTTCCAACGGCGTGCTTTCGGCAACCGCGCCGACGACCGCCTCTGCCCCCGCCTCCGGCCGGGTATCGATCGGCGATAAGGGTGCTGTGCCCAGCGTGTTCTCGCGCATCTGCCAGCCGGTGCCGACCGCCAGCGTCAGTACCGCCGCGCTAGCGAGACCCGCAACCCAGCGCGATCGCGCCGGCCGCACCGTTGCCAGCGCGGCACGGGCATGCGCGCGTACCGCAGCGTCGAGTGCCGCCGGCGGTTCCGGCCGCGGCAGGGCGCGGTAGGCCTCGAGCAGGCGTTTCTCGTCGATTTCGCTGGGGTCGGTCATGGCGTCAACAACTCCCGCAGGCGCGCCATTGCATAGCGCAGGCGCGATTTCGCGGTTTCGCGCCCAACGCCGGTCGCCTCGGCAATTTCCTCGATGCCGAGCCCCGCCTCGGCGCGCAGCAGGAACGCCTCGCGCTGCTCGTCGGGCAGGGCCTCGAGCGCGCGCTGCAGTCGCCGGCGCTGTTCGAATTGCGACCATTGGGCATCGGGGCGGTCTTCCTCAGGCGCATCGAGCGCGGCCAGTGCGGTCTCCGGATCGGGTTCGGCCGGCCGCTGGCGGCGCCAGTGGTCGACCATCAGGTTGTGGGCAATCTGCAGCAACCAGGTGGAAAACTTCGCCTGCGGCTGCCAGCGCAGGCGGGCAGCCACCACCCGCACCCAGGTCTCCTGGAACAGCTCCTCGGTGGCGGCCTGCTGCTTTAAACTACGCAACAGGTAGCGGAACAGCATGCCCTTGTGCCGCAGGTACAACGCCTCGAAGGCGGCTGCATCGCCGCCAACCCAGGCCTGCATCAGGGATTCGTCGCTGCGCTCCATACTCACCAAAGCAAGCCTACGCGAATTCCTGCTGGCCGTTCAGGTCATCAAACGTGCCACGCAGCGGTTTGGGGTTAAACGCCCGGGGGTGGCGCCCGCGGCTTGTTACACTCGCGTGCACGCGATCTCTGGATTGTCATGGCCGCTATCCGACCAGGCCCGACTGTGGCGCAGCACCCGGTGCAATCCGATCCGGATTCCGATTCGCGGGCGCTGCTGCGTGCCGTGGGAATCGAGTCGCTGGTGGCGACCTGCGAAGCCATCCTGGCCCGATTGATGTCCTCCCGGCAGGTTGTTCTGGTATGGGCGACCTGCAGCGATGCGGACGATCGCGCGGCGTGGCGTTGCACGACCGGCGCGCCGACGGCCACCCAGCTGGCGCTGGCCGATCGCGCGATGCGCAGCGGTAGCGTGAGCACTGGCGATCTGCAGGATGGCACCTGCAACCATGCGCGAATGCTCATCGAACGCGGCGACGATGGTTTCGTGGCGATGCTGTGGACGCAGCCGGCGCTTGAGACCTCGCACGCGACCCTGCTCGATGCCGACACCGCGGCACCCATCGTCGCCGCGCTGCGCTTGCACTTGGGCCTTGAGAACCTGCGCCGTTCGGTTACGCGTCTGGCTCAGGCCGAGCGGCTGCAGCGCGCGCTGTTCGCGATCGCCGAGATGGCCAGCGCCGATCTCGACATGCCGGACATGCTGCGTGGTGTGCACGGCATCGTGGGCAGCCTGATGTACGCCGAGAATCTTTTCATCGTGCTGTACAACAGCGCGCGCGAAACCTTGCGCTTCATCTATGTGGTCGATCGCTTCGACCGTACCTTCATCGATCCCGATGAGGAGGTGCCCGCCGCGCGCTTGGCCAACAGCCTGACCCTTGGCATGATTCGTCTGGGGCGCTCGCTGCATGGCCCGTCCGGCGACGTGCGCACGCTGCTCGGCGTGCAGCGCGACGAGTCGCTCGGCCCGGATAGCGAGGACTGGCTCGGCGTGCCGATGGTGCGCGCAGGCGCAGTGCGCGGTGCGATCGTGGTGCAAAGCTACGATCAGGCGCAGGCCTTCAGCGAGCAGGATCGGAACCTGCTGTCGTATGTCGCGCAGCACATCCTGACTGCGGTCGAGCGTAAACAGGCGCATGAAGAACTGGAGCGCCGGGTCGCGCAGCGGACCTCGGACCTTGCACGGGCCAACGAACACCTCACGTGGGAAGTCAGCGAGCGCCAGCGCGGCGAGCGCCTGCAGGCCGCGTTGTTCCGCATCGCCGAACTGTCGAGCACCGCCGACACGCTGGAGCACTTCTATCGCGACGTGCATGCGATCGTCGGCGAGCTGCTCTACGCGCGCAACTTCTACATCGCGATCGTGAGCGCCGATGGCCTCGAGCTGGACTTTCCCTATTCCGTCGACGAGCACGATCGCTCGCGGCCGCGGCGCAACCTGTCCAAGGGCATTACCGAATACGTCCTGCGTACCAACCGCGCCCTGCTGGCCGATCGCGATGCGATCGCCGCGCTGAACCAGGCCGGGCAAGTGCAACCCCTTGGAACCCGTTCGACGTATTGGCTGGGTGTGCCCTTGCCGGGTGATCTGGGCCCGCTTGGCGTGCTGGCCGTTCAGAGTTACTCCGAAGACCATGTGTTCGGAGCGCGCGACCAGGAGCTGCTGGCCTTCGTTGCCCACCACATCGCACAGGGTTTGCAGCGCAAGCGCGCGCAAGCCTCGCTCAAGGCCGCGTGCGCCGAGCTCGAGCAGCGGGTCAGCGAGCGCACCCACGAGTTGGCCGACGCCAATCGCGAGCTGCGCGACCAGATCGGCGAGCGTGAGCGCGC
Organism: Lysobacterales bacterium; assembly: GCA_038249585.1. Lineage (GTDB taxonomy): Bacteria > Pseudomonadota > Gammaproteobacteria > Xanthomonadales > Ahniellaceae > UBA4656. The sequence continues at coordinate 23,211 of JBBSDI010000010.1, forward strand.
GGAGCTGCGCCTGACCCACCAAGCCCAGCACGACGCACTGACCGGGCTGCCCAACCGTGCCTACCTGCTGGATCGCCTGACCCACGCCCTGGCCCGCTACCAGCGTGATCGGCGCCGGCATTTCGCGGTGCTGTTCCTCGACCTCGACCGCTTCAAGGTGATCAACGACTCGGTCGGGCATCTGGTCGGCGACGAGATACTGAAGGAAGCCGGTGCGCGGATCGCGGCCGCGCTGCGCGCGCCGGACATGGTTGCGCGCCTGGGTGGCGACGAGTTCGCGATCCTGCTCGAAGACATCGCCGGCGAGCACGATGCGCTCAGCGTCGCGCGGCGGGTGATCGAATCGCTCGGCGAGCCGATGCGGGTCGGCGGCAAGGAGCTGTTCACTTCGGCCAGCGTCGGCATCGCGGCATCGCATCCGCGCTACGTGCGCGCCGAAGAACTGCTGCGCGACGCCGACGTGGCGATGTACCGCGCCAAGGCCAGGGGCCGCCAGCGCTATGAAGTGTTCGACGAACAGCTGCACAGCGAGGCGCTGAAGCTGCTCGATCTGGAGGGCGATCTGCGCCGCGCCATCCTGCGCAACGAATTCGAGCCGCATTTCCAGGCGATCGTCGACCTGCGCAGCGGGGTCACGGTCGGTTACGAGGCGCTGCTGCGCTGGCGGCACAACGAGCGTGGCCTGCTGCTTCCGGGCGACTTTCTCGACGTGGCGGAAGACAGCGGGGCGGTGGAGCAGATCGACTGGCAGATGTTCGATCTGACCTGCCGCGAGATTCCGCGCCTGACCGACGAGAACACCTACGTTTGCATCAACGTTTCGGCGCGCCACTTCCGCTCGCCTGACCTCGCCGATGCGGTGTTGGCGTTGCTGCGCGTGCGCGGCATTGCGCCGTCGCGGATCCGGCTGGAAGTCACCGAGGGCGCGCTGCTCGAAAATCCCGACCAGATCCGGCGCACCCTCGAGCGGCTGCGCGACGCCGGCGTACTGGCCCAGCTCGACGATTTCGGCACCGGCTATTCGTCGCTGTCGTATCTGCACCGACTCCCGATCCACTGTCTGAAGATCGACCGCAGCTTCATCACCGACCTGACCCC